>NZ_JBKORL010000048.1:0-6939 GCF_047314525.1 Shewanella sp. BJSY2023SW007
CAGAAGTGAAACGCAATCGCGCCGATGGTAGTGTGGGGTCTCCCCATGTGAGAGTAGGTCATCGCCAGACGCCTAACAAACAAAAAAGCCCTAGCATTCAGCTAGGGCTTTTTTGTTTGTCTCGCTTCCAGCGAGCACGACTTAACATGCAGCCCAAAGCTGCTGGCGCAGTGTGTGCCCCTCAGCTCGCAGCTACAGCCATCTATCAAGCTGTGCTTGATGAGCAGATGTCTTTCGCCCCCATGTGAGATGGTGCTGTGGATATGTTGAGAATGGCTCGACTGGTTTATCTGGTCAGATTTATCCAATCTCTGATCTATCCAGCGCCTGGAGCACAGAGATTTCACCCGACCAGTATCCTCAATGAAGGTATTCCAGGCTCGGGATACTTGCTCAACAATTTGCTCCTAGCAATCGAATATTCGGTTGGAAAGACAGTGTAGTCTGAACCATTGTCAAATTTGCTCCATCGGGTTCTGCTCCGGGGGAATAGGCGGACAGTTTAATCAAAGTGAGATTTGAGAAAACCATTGCCGTATCCATAGTATGCCAGCCTGCGCCATCAAGGATGACCTCTGCAGAGGTGATTTGGGACATCTGCATCGACAAGACAGGGATAATAAAAAGCCAGCTTAGGCGGCTGGCTTAGGGCTTACTTTGAAAACTCTGTAAGGATTTTATCAAGAATCGGTTGGTTGGCATCCGGGAAGGTGTATTCCGGGAGCTGTTCCAAGTGCACCCACTCGACTTGCTGTCCTTCTACGCCATAAGCCGTACCATTGAATTCCGTAACCAGGTGAATATCCAGTAATACCTGTTTGTCCGGGTAGTCATAAGACAACAACATAAAGGGAGTGGAACCTGCTATGTTGAGGCCAACCTCTTCCGCGAGTTCTCTGGCAAGCGCTTGGGTGACGGTTTCGCCCATTTCGACTTTACCGCCGGGGAACTCCCATTTTCCACCTTGATGCAGATGCCCATGGCGCTTGGCCAGTAGGATCTGTTTACCGGATTTGATAATGCCGACTGCGACATGAACTCTTTTTGTCATGATTGATCCTTGAAGAAATTGCCTTCATCGTAACCCAGCTCATCCAGCATTTGCTGATCAAATTCTGGCTTCACCGGGATAGCATGTTTCTCTGAGGCCCAATCTCCAAGATCGATGAGTTTACAGCGCTCGCTACAGAAGGGCTTGAATTTGGATTCGGGGCTCCATTCCACCTCTTTTTGACAGGTGGGGCACTTAACTGTGATAGGCATTTTTGTGTCTCTCGGGCTAACTGATGGCGCCCATGGTAAAGAGTTTAGCCGCAGGTCGCCAGTAGGAATTTGACGGTTTTGTCGGAATGCTTTTGTTGTTCGAACTGGACAAAATGAATGGCAAAGCGGTTTCTGTGACCACTAATGGTGGGGTAGCAGCCTTGCTCAGCATCCAGCTTGACTCTGACCAGCGACAGGCTTTGTTGGCTATCGCCTTGATAAAAGCCGGCATGGGCTACAGCTTCTCGGTACTCACAGCTCATGCGGGTTAGTTGCAACAGCAGGCTGATAGGTTGCAGTAAACTCCTGAAGTGGTTAGTCCATTGGCGATACTCTTGGCTGCGTTCTTCCCAAGGTTTCGCCAGCCAAAAGTGGAGTTGTGGCAGATCGAAGTTACAGCAAGCACCAGGCATACTGAATCTCTGTCTGAGCGCCGATATAAATCTGTCTTGTTTCAGTTGGCTACCTGGACGCTGCGGGCGTTGCAGCTCTTCTCTGGCATGGGAGAATTGTTCAAGATAGTGCTGCAGCTGTTGTTGATCGACTTGTTCCTGCTGTTGCCAGTTTTGCAGTTGGATTAATTGGCGGTCGATGTCTTTGATGACTTCGCTGCGGTAATCACAGCGTTCGGTAAGTTCACAGAGAGAGAAAAGCGGATAAAAGCATCTGTGTTGATGATCTTGCAGCAGGTTGTTATCCAATTGACGAGCGAGATATTCCAGGCGCAGATAACTACGGATCTTTTCATTTAGCGGCTGTTCGAATATCAGTTCTGTCGTGTTCATGAATTTTTAATGTCTGCCAGCTGTAAGTATTTATTATGCAGCGCCAGTACCTGGGCCTGTAACGCGTCGATCTCTCCCTGATTGTCAATCACATCATCGGCCTTATCGAGTCGGCTCTGGCGGTCGCTCTGGCTATTGATAATGTTTTGAACCTGCTCCTTAGACACCATGTCCCGTTCAATAGTTCGCTGCAATTGTAATTTGGGTGAAATATCTACGACTAATGTGCGATCTGCCAGTTTGTCCAGGCCGTTCTCAAACAGTAAGGGAACCACCATAATGACATAAGGAGAAGCCGCCATCTCAAGCTGTTCCAGCATGCGGGTGCGTATCATGGGATGCAACAGGGCATTGAGCCATTCCCTGTCTTGCGGATGATGAAATATCTGTTCCCTCAGCGCCGCCCTATCCAAGCAGCCATCGGGTGTCAGCATCTGCGGGCCAAATTTATCGCCAATTTGCTTAAGGCCATCTGAGCCCTTGGCGACAACTTCTCTGGCGATGATATCGGCATCAACCAAGACGATTCCCTGCTCGGCAAACAGATTGGCTACTGTCGTTTTACCGCTGCCTATGCCCCCCGTGAGGCCTATAATAAAGTTCGCCATTTAAAGTGTTCCCAAGTACCAGTCAACTATCTGTTGCCCCCACACCATGGCAACCCAACCGGCTATGGCAATATAGGGGCCAAAGGGAATGGGGTTACCCCGATTGAGGTTCTTGAACACTATGAGTAACACACCTACCAGGGCGCCCACCAAAGAAGAGAGCAGAATTATCAGTGGCAGCATCTGCCAGCCCAGCCAGGCGCCGAATAGAGCCATCAGCTTGAAATCGCCATAACCCATGCCTTCCTTGCCGGTGATTAATTTGAACAGCCAGTAGATAGACCAGAGGCTTAAATAACCGGCTGCGGCGCCTATGGTGGCATCGGTAATGCTGGTAAAAGTGCCGGAGATATTAATCAGTAAACCGAGCCACAGCAGCGGCAGGGTTATCTGGTCAGGCAACAGCATCTCATCCAAATCTATGCCGCTGAGGGCTATCAGTCCAAAGGTCAGAATAGTTGCATAGGCAAACTGCAGTGTTGGACCAAAGTGCCAAGCGAGCGTACAAATGAGTAGGGCAGTCAACAACTCGAACAGAGGATATCTTGCCGAGATCTTGGTCTTACAGGCAGCGCATTTGCCGCCAAGCATCAGGTAACCGATTATGGGTAAGTTGTGCCAGGGTTTGATATGAGCACCACACTTGGGGCAGGCAGACTTCGGCAGCAACAGATTGTACTTGGCCGGGTAGTTATCTATCGGTGCATTGAGCTTGGCTTCACCTATCTGTTTGGCGAATTCGGGCTGGTATTCCTGCAGGTATTGATTGCATTCCTGCTGCCATTCGCGCTTCATCATTACCGGCAGGCGGTGGATTACCACATTGAGAAAGCTGCCTATCACAGAGGCAAACAGAAAACAGAGAACAAGAAAGAGCCACAGATTGTGGCTCAATATGGCAATAAAGTCTGACATCGAATATTACACTGCCCTAAAAATGGTGTTAAAAGTGCTGCTTGTTATTATTGCACCGGCTTTGATACTGAGGCTTAACCTACCACGTTACCCATTTGGAAGATAGGCAGGTACATACCTACAATAAGGCCGCCTACCAGAGTACCTATCACCACCATCATAATGGGTTCAATCAGGCTGGAAAGCCCGTCTACGGCGTCATCTACCTGCATCTCGTAAATATTGGCTATCTTGTTGAGCATATTATCCAGCGAGCCGGATTCTTCACCTATCATCACCATCTGGATCAGCATATCGGGAAACAACTTGGTGGTACGCATGGCCACGTTCATCTGCATACCGGCCATCACTTCGGTACGTACATTCAGCAGGGCCTTGCGGTAGATATAGTTACCGGAGGCGCCGGCGGCAGACTCCAGGCCATCAATCAGCGGTACCCCGGCGGCAAAGGTAGTGGCCAGGGTGCGGGCGAAACGGGCCATGGCAGCCTTATGGAGAATTTCGCCAATCAGGGGAATTTTAAGCACCATTTCATCGATACGGTTACGAAACTTTTCCGAGTTGCGATGGGCGCGGACAAACAGCCAAACCCCGATAACAATTGCCGCGAGAAACAGATACCAGGTACTTTGCAGCCAACGGCTTATATTAACTATCAACTGGGTAAAGGCGGGCAGTTCGGCGCCAAAGCTGGCAAAGATACTTTCGAACTGAGGTACTACAAACAGCAATAGCAGCACAGTAACTGCTATGGCAACCACAACTACCGCCGCGGGATAGAACATGGCTTTTTTGATCTTGGACTTGAGCGCTTCGGCTTTCTCTCTGTAGGTCGCGATACGGTCAAATACCGCATCCAGAGAGCCGGAATGTTCCCCGGCGGCCACCAGGTCGACATAGAGATCGTCGAAATAAGCCCTGTGGGGGCGCAGGGCATCGGAAAGGGGAATACCGGCCTGAACATCGGCCAGCACAGTGCCCAGCAAAATACGCACCTTGTTTTTCTCATGGCCGCGGGCAATCAACTCGATGGAGGTCACCAAGGGCACACCTGCGGCCAGCATGGTGGCTATCTGGCGGGTGATCACCGCGATATCCATCGGCTTGATTTTTTTATCACCGCCAAAGAGAGAGGCAGACTTTTTACGTACCAGTTTGGGATTAATCCCCTGGTTTTTCAGCAAGCTTTTGATTTCGGCAATGCTGGCGCCGCGCAATTCGCCGGAGCTTTGCTTGCCATCGCGGTTAAGACCTTTCCAGGTGAAGGTGTAGATCTTGGCTTGAGCCTTGGCACCTTTGGTTTTGGCTTTATTGTTTTTAGCTGTTGCCGTTGCTGTGGCCATAATAGTTCCTTGGAATAAACGGTTTGCCGTGCCTGCATATTATTTTAGTCGGATTACCCCTGGCCCGCCTGCAGCGAATGGCGTTAAGCACTTATGTTGTGGCGCTTATGCTATGGCACTCACGCTTTGGCACGCAGGCTTTGGATATCACTGTCGCTGTCTGGCTTGGCAGGCATCAGTAACTGGTTACCCGGTTGACCTCGGCAATGCTGGTGACGCCCTGAATGACTTTAAGCAGGCCAGACAGGCGCAAGTCCCTCATTCCCTGCTGCTTGGCGGTAGCGGCAATCTGCAGTGAATTACCGCCTTCCATAATGGTTCTGGCAATTTCATCGGACATCTTCATCACCTCATAGATACCGACCCTGCCCTTATAGCCACCGGAGCAGTGCTCACAGCCGCAGGGCTTATAAACGGTAAAACCGCTATCTATCTGTTGTTGGCTGAAGCCCAGCTGCAGCAGTTCATGCTCGGGGACATCTTCCGCTTGTCGGCATTCGGGACAGAGACGGCGGGCCAGGCGCTGGGCAATAATCAGGTTGACCGAACTGGCAATGTTGTAGCCGGGTACGCCCATATTGAGCAAACGGGTGAGGGTTTCGGCCGATGAGTTGGTGTGCAGGGTCGAGAGCACCAAGTGGCCGGTTTGGGCCGCCTTGATGGCGATTTCGGCGGTTTCCAGGTCACGAATTTCCCCCACCATCACCACGTCAGGATCCTGACGCAGGAAGGAGCGCAGCGCCGAGGCGAAGGTTAACCCGGCCTTGGGGTTGATATGCACCTGGTTAACCCCTTCGAGGTTAATCTCCACCGGATCTTCGGCGGTGCTGATATTGCGCTCCTCGGTATTGAGAATATTGAGGCCGGTATAGAGGGACACGGTTTTTCCCGAACCCGTGGGGCCGGTAACCAGGATCATTCCCTGGGGTCTTGCCAGCATCTCCAGATAGGCTTGTTTCTGGTCTTCCTCATAGCCGAGCTTTTCTATGCCCAACTGCGCTGAAGAGGAGTCGAGGATCCGCATCACTATTTTTTCGCCCCAGAGGGTGGGCAGGGTGCTGACCCGAAAATCTATGCTCTTGTTGCGCGACAGCCGCATCTTGATGCGGCCATCCTGGGGCACCCGGCGCTCGGCGATATCCAGCTTGGACATTACTTTCAGTCGCGCCGATATACGCCCGGAAAGTGAAATTGGCGGCTCGGACACCTCATGGAGTATGCCATCGATACGAAAACGGATGCGGTAGCGCTTCTCGTAGGGTTCAAAATGCAGATCCGATGCGCCCTTGCGGATGGCATCGGTGAGAATTTTATTGATATAGATGACGATGGGGGCATCGTCCTTGCCTTCAGTCTCTTCATGTTGGCGCTTGTCGGTATCTGTGACTTCAATGCCGGCGAGGGATTCTTCATCCAGGCCATCGAGATCCAGCGAGCTCAAGTCCTCTTCCAGTACCTTTTCCAGCGCCTTGGCTAATTTGTCCTCTTCGACCAGTATCGCTTCGGCATGCAGGCCGGCGCTGAACTGAAAGTCTTCCAGGGCGGCGATATTGGTGGGATCAGAGGTGGCGATATAGAGGCGGTTGCCGCGCTTGAACAGCGGCAGACATCTGTGTTTGTCGATCAGCTTCTTGTTGAGGAACTCATCCGGAATGCTGCTGAGGTCAAACTCATTGAGATCCAGCAGCGGGGTGCCGTACTCCTCATAACAGAGCTCGGCTATGCTGCGGGCAGATAAAAGCTTGCTGGTCACCAGGGTGGTGACCAGGGCTTGGTTGCTGTTTTGCGACTGCTTGATGGCCTCCGTCAGGCTGCTCTCATTGAGCAGCCCCTTACGGATAAATAGCGTCGATAATCCTAAGTGGAGGCCTGTTGTTGGCATTAATTAATCATTTAATCGAGTTTAAGTTAATAATGGACTCTTTTAATTAAGCGCGAATTCAACTCCGAAGTGCACCACTCGCTAAATTAGGCTGCCTTGCGTAATTCATTGAATACCGCAATAGGTTGCCTGAAGCCGAGGCA
>NZ_JBKORL010000049.1:0-2562 GCF_047314525.1 Shewanella sp. BJSY2023SW007
GCACCGATTTGCGGACGGTAACAGATAAGCAAATTAGTGAGATTGAACGGGCATTAAATGCCAGACCGAGAAAGTGCCTCGGCTTCAGGCAACCTGTTGCGGTATTCAATGAATTACGCAAGGCAGCCTAATTTAGCGAGTGGTGCACTTCGGAGTTGAATTCGCGATTACATTCCCTCTCTTTAAGCTGCTGCTCTGTTTGCCGTACGGGTTCGTCTGCGGCACCTGTCTTTGGATTGAAAAGAAATGATCTCCCAGTTTTTGGGGTCGGTTCGCCTATTTGGGCTATCACGGGTCTGTAATTAAGGGATGCACTGCAATACATCCGCGATAAGCTGCGGCCCTTTGAGTTCAGGTTTTTCATGCTGAATAGATGATTGCACAAATCCGTGAACATGGCTTTGGCTTGCAGTGTGCACTTGGAGTAGGCGGTTGCTTGCTGCTTAATGTCAGCGCAAACACTTTCTTGCTTTACCTGCCAGAGAAAGTGCTGGAATCGAATGTTGGTGCCCTTGTAGGTGAGTGTTTGGGCTGTGACATTAGTGTTTGCCGCATCAATGTAGGCGTTAGTGATGTTATTGCTCACCATCTCCAGATAGGCGGCGAACAGTTGCGACAGTGGATCCATGACTCATCCTTAAGTAGCTGCTTGCATGTAAATGCTTGGCTTCCCTTTAGTTAGCTAAAGATATTACCGTCTTTCATCTAGCTTTCAAATGCTTTGTGTCATGGTTGGTTTTCGGTTTTTACATAGTCTGTACACTTATTGATAGCACTCCACGGGAAAGCGGTCTGTGCTCTCTGCCTGATACTCTTTGTAGATTTCTCGTTGAGAAATGGTCCATTGGTGGACTCGGGTGATGACTTCAACCCCAAAGCTGATAATGCCTCTTAGGCGGGTTAGGGCTTCATCGCCGTAGCGGTTGGTTTTGACTGCCGGAATACCCGAAGCACAACTGAGTTGCTGAGTTGCTGAGTTGCTAAAGATATACACCTAATTCCCAGGCACAGGCGGAACTGTGACCTTCCGAGGCATGGATGCCGAGGCAGAGCTTACAAGGATGTACTTGCAGCGAGTCACAGGATCGCCTGTGCGAAAAGGACTGTTCTCGGACGTCCTGTCCTTCACGACATTCGAGCTTCCTGCCCATCCGCATCGCAGGTGAAGGGTTGTTGCTTAGCGGGAAGCTAAATCCAAGTTGGTTGGCTATTTAAGGCTTTAAAGCCACGATGGCCACATTGCTAACTCAATGTTTTCCTAAGAGAAAACTATCAGAGAACAAAATCACTAATTTGAAGCGCCTGGATCGGCAGGTGGATGGTTCTAAAAGAAGCTTGAGACTTGTGCAATCAGGCACAAGAAGAAAATGCTGGTCTCCCCACAGGAGAGATTTTTCACTTTTACCGACCTTAATCAAAATTAACGAAATCATATAATACAACGAGTTATGTGATTTTGGCTTGTATTGACTTTAACCAAAATTAGTCTAATTTACTCCCTAAGGCGGCACATAGGCGGCACAGAATTTGGGGCTAAGTATAAATGGACGCAGAAATTTCTTTCACAAAACGTGCTTTTGAACAGCTAAAAATCGGTACAAAAAGGTATCGTTTGGCCGATTTTGGGCATCGAGACTCGGTAAATGGGCTGATTCTGGAGGTTATGCCCAGCGGGAAGAAGTTTTTCAGGTTCCGCCGTAAGCACTTGGGAAAGGATACTTCAGTCACCATTGGCGAGTTTCCAAACGTCACCATCGAGAACGCCCGTAAGTTTGCCAAACAGATTGCGGTGCAGTTTGCCGAAGGGGAAAACCCCAACGAAGCCAAGCGGCTTGCCAGAGAAGAAACGGCCCGCCGTGATGCGCTCAGTATGTTGGTGCAGGATCTCTTTGATGGCTGGGTAGCCGAATTCCTGCTTAAGATAAAAACCGGCGAGCGGCGGCCCAAGTCATTGCAGGATGCGCGCTCAACATGGGCAAACCACCTGCAAGCCCCCATAGGTCATATCGAAGTCAGCGGCATAGATCCAGTCGGGGCTGAGAATCTGTTAAAGCGTATTCTGACCAAAAGCTCGGCAGCGGTTCGCAATAAATGCCTGACTCTGCTCAAGTCCATGTATGCCGGGCAAGAGCACAATCCCTTTGCCAAAGTCAGAAAACTGACTGAGGTGAAGCGTGAGCGCATTCTGAATCAGGATGAAGTGAGAAGGTTACTTGAAAGCCTTAACAGCGAGCGGCCCCTGTACCGCGACATTGTGATGATGTTGCTGCTCACCGGGCAGCGCAAAAGCTGTGTGCTCAGTATGGAGTGGCGCGAGATAGACAAAGACCGGGGGATCTGGCTTATCCCCACCTCTAAGATGAAGGCCAAAAAGGCCCATGCAGTGCCCCTGACCAAAGAAGCCATAAACAAAATACAGGACAGCCATATCTTTTTGACCAGCAAAACAACAGAAATACAGCAACAGAAATACAGGACAGCCATATCTTTTTGATGTTTCGCACAGGCTTGACTAGGCTTTGAAATACCCATCAAAGCTCAGTCGAGGTTGGTTATGACCAC
>NZ_JBKORL010000050.1:0-57413 GCF_047314525.1 Shewanella sp. BJSY2023SW007
TATAGGCGGTTAGCGGATTGCTGGGTTTATAGCGCCGTCATGCAGGGTTCAAATCCCTGCTCCTTTGCCATATTCAGAGAGGCCCGCTTGTGTAAGCAGGCGGGCTTTTTCGCATCTCAGTTTTGATGATAGCGATTAGCCTGGTATAGGCGGTTAGCGGATTGCTGGCTTTCTCGCGCCGTCATGCAGGGTTGAAATCCCTGCTCCTTTGCCATATTCAGAGAGGCCCGCTTGTGTAAACAGGCGGGCTTTTTCGTATCTCAGTTTTGATGATTGTTATTCGTTTGGTGTTGTTTGGGGAGATTTCAGGGGGGATTGCTGGGTTTATAGCCCTAGCTACGGGGCAGTCCCAGCATATTTTCCCACCTAGATTGATAATGACCAATTCAACTCGACCACTACAGGGGCTGGATTACAGAGGTTACAGTTTTTGATTATGGTTCTAAGTTGGTGTTACTGCAGCTTCCACTCAATCAGCTAGCTATTTTCTTATCATATCCATGGTAAATCCGGTTTTTGAGTGAATATCCTTCAAGTAATAAATTAAATGACTCAGAATCTGCCAAGGAGACTATAACCTGGGAGAGGACAATGGTATAAATGGAGCCGATTTGTCCCTACATGTCCAATTACAGGAAAGCTGTCATGATTTTTTCTCAGATTACCGCCGCGCCGGCCGATCCCATTCTTGGTTTAACTGAGGCTTTTAAAGCCGATCCCCGCACGGATAAAGTCAACCTGGGTGTTGGCATCTATAAGGATGAGGCTGGCCAGACCCCGGTACTCAAGTCGGTCAAGTTGGCAGAGGCCAAGTTGCTCGAAGAGGAAAAGACCAAGAGCTATCTCGGTATCGAAGGGGTTGCCCTGTATAACCAAGCGGTTCAACAACTGCTATTCGGTAAAGATAGCGCCATAATCGCCGCTGGCCGGGCAGTAACGGCTCAGGCTCCGGGAGGTACAGGCTCATTGCGGGTCGCTGCGGAGTTTGTCCTTAGCAATACAGACAGTAAAACTATCTGGATCAGCAACCCAACCTGGGCCAATCATAAGAACATCTTTGAAACCGCCGGGCTTGAGATCAAAGAGTACAGCTATTATCAGGCAGAAACCCATGATCTCGACTTCGATGCTATGATGACAGATCTGCAACAGGCGAGTGAGGGGGATCTTGTGCTGCTGCACGGCTGTTGCCACAACCCGACCGGTATCGATCTGAATATCAATCAATGGCAACAAGTTGCCAAACTGTGTGCCGAAAAGGGCCTTGTCCCCCTGTTTGACTTTGCCTATCAGGGCTTTGGCACTGGAATTGAAGAAGATGCCCAAGGGCTCAGAGCCGTTGCCGCCATGGTGCCTGAGCTGCTGGTTGCCAACTCTTTCTCGAAAAACTTCGGGCTTTATAATGAGCGTATCGGTGCCGTGACTCTGGTGGCCAAAGACAGTGAGTGCGCTGCACGGGCTTTCAGTCAGGTTAAGCGCACCATTCGTGCCAACTACTCCAACCCGCCGGCTCATGGCGCCATGATTGTCAGCACTATTCTTAATGACGGTGAACTGAATGCCCTGTGGCAGCAAGAGCTGACTGAAATGCGCCAGCGCATAGCCAGCATGAGAACCCTGTTCGTTGAGAGCCTCAAGGCCGAAGGCGTCGATCGCGACTTCAGCTTCATTTCTCGTCAAAACGGTATGTTCAGCTTCTCTGGCCTCAACAAGGAACAAGTTGCCAGGCTTAAAGATGAGTTCGGCGTCTACATTGTCGGCTCTGGCCGTATCAGTGTTGCCGGGATGACCAAGACCAATATGCCCGTTATCTGCAAGGCGATAGCCAAGGTGCTCTAAGCCTGTTGGATTTTATCCACGCTTAAAAAGGACAGCTGCGGCTGTCCTTTTTACTTATCCTCCATTAACCGTTAATTTGATTTAGGCAATGAGTTTCTTCGGCTGCAGAGCTTGCACCAGCGCGTTGACCAAGGCGTCTCTGTCGTGGCAGCCACTCTGGATTGGGTCGGCTAGCAGCGAGCGATAAATCAATTCGTCCTGATATGGCTGGCCATGACACAGCACAGCATCAATACGCCCCGGGCCTATTAGTTGCTGGCACCAATCCAGTTTGGCATTGAGACTGAGTTCGCCTGCCACTGACGCCTCAGGTTTCAGATTATCGATAAATACCACTCTGGCTTGACTGCTTTTAATCGCTGTTGCCAGTTCTGGCAATAACAAAGGTGGCATCAAGCTGGTGAGAAAACTGCCCGGGCTTAAAATTATCAGTTCGGCAGCTGTCAACGCCGCTACCGCTTCCTCTGTGGCCCGAACCATAGGTTCAAGACTCATCGCCACCGGACGCTCAGCCATGCTGTCGACTTCCAGCTCACCGAACACTTTGCTCCCTGAGGCGTCAAGCGCCAGTAAGTGGGTAGGGTGTTCAGACATGGGATATAGGCGGGTGTCTATTTTAAGTAGGCCGCGGATAAGATTTATAGCCTCAAGGGGCCTGACACAGAGTTGATCCAACGCAGTCAGGATAAGGTTGCCCAGGTTATGGCCACAGAGTTCATCCTGACTATCAAACCTGTACTCGAACAATAAGGAACCGACTGAGGGTTTATGCGCCAATTGGCTGAGACAATTACGCAGATCGCCCCAGGCGATACAGTCATTACTGTTTCTTAATCTGCCTGTGCTGCCACCGTTATCTGTGGTCGCAACTATGCCTGTTAGTCGATCGCCCAGAAAAGCCAGGGATGATAGGACTCTTCCTAATCCATGGCCTCCACCAATAGCAACAACTTGCTGATATTGACTGAATAACTGCCTTTGCATAGCTGATCCTTGCCGTCGCTTTTAACTTGAACATTCTACACCAGTGCTGCATAAGAGTCAGAGAGCTATTTTGTGAAAAGTGATATCTGACATATAATGCGCGGAAATTTTCCCCTTCACTTTTGGGTAACCGGCAAAAGGAAAGACTGATTGAAAACCGGAAAACTTGGCTCATTTACCCTGGCTTTGGCTTTGGTAATACTGTCAGTATTGGCACTTAGGGTGTACCTGATACCCAGTTTGAAAACCGCCGAGCAGACTTCAGCGCCACTGATAAAGAACCAATTGGGTATCAGCTTGATCCCAGATTTCAGCAGCATAGGTAATGTCAGCGATAAGAAACAGGCGTTTTTTGACTTCTTGCGTCCGGCGGTGCAAAAGCAAAATAGCATTATCGCCGAGGAGCGTAAATTTCTCGAACAGGTGCAAAAGCACTTGCAAAACCAGCATCAGCTCAATGATGCCGAGCAATATCGTATTCAGCGTCTGGCAGAAAAGTATCAATATGCCATGCGTGCTATCGATAGCGACAGCATCAATAAATTACTGCGTCGGGTTGATGTGATCCCGGAATCTATGGTGCTTATCCAGGCAGCCAATGAAACCGGCTGGGGCAGCTCTCGGTTTGCCCGTGAAGGACTCAATTTTTTCGGTCAGTGGTGTTTCAAGAAAGGTTGTGGTTTGGTTCCGCAGTCGCGCTCTGAAGGCATGTCCCATGAAGTGGCCGTATTTAAATCGGTCGATGACTCTGTAGCTTCTTATATGCGTAATCTCAATTCTAACGCTGCCTATTCTTTGTTTCGTTCCATACGCGCTGATCTGCGTAGTCAACAGGAACCCCTTACTGCAGAGAAGTTGGTTTACGGCTTGGTGAATTATTCAGAACGCCAGGAAGCCTACATTGACGAATTATTGGATATGCTGCGTCATAACGAAGAATATTTGGTGGAGAACCATGTCGAAAAAACTGCTGTTTAGTACGCTATTATTGCTGTCCCCCTCTTTGATGGCCAGTCAGGTGTCTTTGAACTATGCCGACTTTTACGCGCGGATGAAAGTGATGAATAAAGGCAATTATCCGCTTATCGATCTGGCTTTTACGGTTCCTGAAACTCAAAACTGTCAATTAAAAAATGGCAGTATCAGCACAGAAACTGAACGCTTTCCTCTGACATTTGATGCCAGTCAGAGGTTGTTTATTCCTTTCGATGAAAAACTCAAGAGTGCCAGAGCTTTGATTAACCTTGAGTTGGCAGGAGAGGGGCAAGGCTGCGGCATTGGCATGCAGCTCAGGGTTCGTACTCCCAAACAGGAGTACAGTGGCGATGAACTGAGAAACATCAGCAATCAAATGAATGAAGCCCTGAAGCAAATGCAAGGATTTCCGATGAAGTATTTTGCCAAGCCTATTTCAGGTCTTAATATTGAATTTATCGGCAGTGAAAATGGTGCTTGGCTTGATGGGCGCTATCAAACGATCGGTAAACGCCACGAGCTCAGTAATGAGGAGATCAGTCAAATTGAAGTATTGAAATTTGACTCGGCTCCTGCAGTGATCAGTCCATGGGTCATGCCAGACAACTAACTACTTGCTTTTTATTAGGATGAGTTTCAAAGGCAGGCTATCATTTGGAATGATGTTGCTGGCAGTTTGCTGACGGTCCAGTTGCCCGGCAACTTGAGACTAGCTCTAGCTTACTGCCAATATTCAAGCTATTTATCTGCCCGTTTTTTGCTCTTTTTTATTTGAGTAACAAATCGTCGTCAATGGGACAGTAGTCGCTGGCCGCATTGAGTAGGCTCAACGAGGTTAATTCAGTAACGGAATAGATTTCAACTCGTTTGCCTTTTTGACGTAGTTTTTCGGCCAACAAGGCAAAATCACCGTCCCCGGACACCAGTACCACAATGTCCACAGCATCGGCATATTCCAGTGCATCTATGGTTATTCCCACATCCCAATCACCTTTGGCTGTACCATCAGCGCGTTGGATAAAGGGCTTCAACTTCACCTCAAAGCCAATGGCCCGTAGGATATTTTGAAACTCGCGCTGTTTTTTATCACCTCTATCTATAGCGTAGGCAAATGCTCTAACCAATTGTTTCTGATCAGTGACTTTGGACCAAAGCCGGTTGTAGTCCAGGTTTCGCCCGAAAGCTTGTCTGGTGGTGTAGTAGATGTTTTGAACATCGGCCAAGAGAAGCACTCTGCTAGGCTGATCTTTCATTGTTTATGTTCCTTATCTTCTGAACTCTGTCTCCCTTTAGCTATGGCGAGGGAAAAGCTCTTTTTTGTGTGAGCACTTAAGCCTTTTAAACCTGTTAGTTGCATTTTGTACTCTTTGTGACCTGTATGAGGACAGATTTGTTCGCCGATTATTACAGCGCCCTTGTGCCGGTAAAAATTGACACTGGCTTGGTTGTCACAATAGACGTTTAACGTCAGTTGCTCTCTTTGTTGCCTGGCATGTTCAAGTAAATTACCGCCGATCCCTAACCCCTGCATTTCGGGTTTAACAAATAACGCCGCCAACTTGTTCTCATAGAGAGAGTAGAAGCCAAGCACTTGGGTACCATGCTGATAGAGATAGTTTTCTGCCGCAGGAATATAAAATAGACGCATGTCATTCAACTGCTCTTGCCAAAATTTTGCGGCAATAAAATGATGTGCGTCGATAGAGGCTGTTAGCCAGATCTTCAATACAGCTGGCATGTCTTCCATGGTAAATGCGCGGATCATATGACTTCCTTGTGGATGGCTGGACAAAAGAGGGGATTTAACGGGTTTTGCTGCTTTTATTGACTCGCAGGCCAGGCTAAAAATTCAAAATAATATGCAGAATAACAAAGTAGGTTGAATAAAAAAATGATAAGGCGCTCAGAGTGTTGCTTTGCTTCTCCTTTGTTTACAAGCTGATGGGTGTTTGACAGCCATTTGAAGCTGTTGAGTCAAAGGCCTGCGCCGCAGATGAAAAATTTACACTGTTATTCCGATGGTTAACCGGCACTAAGGCAAAAGTGGATTACACTTTAAATCAAACATAGCGTACTGTATTGAAAAGGGCTTAATGCCGCATTGAACTATAACAGCCTTAGCATCGAATGAGCTGGATTGTACACTCGGGAAGAACTAAACCGAGAGCTAAACAGTGCTGAATACCGGGCAGGGGAAATGGTCTCCTGTGGGGTTTTGTCCTAAAGCAAGTGCGGACAAAGTGACTGAGGGATTAGTAACTATGCTAGATGATTTACTGTTTTCATCTGAAACATCACCGGAAGAAACTCATCAACGCGATACCATGTGGCGTATCTTGGCGGTGGATGATGATGTCAAATTCCAGAATTCGCTGAGTTTTGCCATTAATAAAATGACCTTGATGGGGCGTCCCCTTGAACTCATACAAGCCTACAGTATGGCAGAGGCATCCAGTCTATTGGGAAAAGATGCCGACTTTGCTGTGGTGTTGGTTGATGTCGTGATGGAAACCGAAGATGCCGGTCTCAGGTTAGTCAAAGCCGTGCGGGATTTGCTGGGAATATCCGATACCCGTTTTGTACTCTTGACCGGCCAGCCAGGAATGGCTCCGGTCGAATCTGTGATGCAGGACTATGACTTGTCTGATTATGTGCTCAAGTCAGAGCTCGCCAACCGTGGGATACGCAACATACTCACAGGTGCAGTACGTAATTATCATCATCTCAAGACAATTTCTTCTGCTCGTCGTGGTTTGCAGCTCATTGTGGAGTCCAGCAATCGTTTGTTGGGGCTGAGAACGCTTACGCAAATAGCCTCGGTTACTTTGAGTGAAATTGCTAATCTTATCAATGTCGCCGACGAAGGCTTGGTTTGTGTTAATCGCGGCCCTCACACAGTGGATAGCTCAGGTCGGGAGATCTACGAACCCCTAACCATAGCCTGTAGTGGTCGCTTTCGTCAGTATATTAATCGTGCATTGAGGGAATTGCCGGATCCGACTATTCAATCCATGGTTGAGCAGGCACTCAGGGAAAAGCGTTTTGTCAGTACCGATGAAAGCCAGGTGCTATTCTTCCCTAAATCGGCAGCACTGGCTGAGTTTGCCATCTATGTGGCTACCAACCGCACGCTGGATGATACAGAGATGGAGTTGCTTAAAGTTTTTGCGGCCAATGTTTCCAAAGGCTTTGGCAATGTAGCCTTGATTAGCCGGCTCGATAAAGTGGCGTATCTGGATGAGTTGTTGAGAATTCCCAACCGCAGTGCCCTGCTGCGTGAATTGTCCAGGTTGCAGGCTATGTCCAGCGCTGATGCCCATAATCTGCTGCTATTGGATCTCGATCATTTTTCCGGGCTTAACAATTTATTTGGCTGTGTATTTGGCAATCAGGTATTACAGGCTGTGGCTCAAAGGTTACAGGAGGCATTTCCTCAACCGATAGTCATAGGAAGATTGCACTCGGATCTGTTTGCCATTATCGGCCATAAAGAACAGGTCAATATTGACAGGGCCCAAGAGGTGTTTGGCGCGCCCTTTGAAATTGATAATAGTCGCCATATTCTCACCGCCTGCATGACGGAAGTCTCTTTGGCTATCAGTCGTGGGCAGGATCCCGCGGAGTTATTACGAACAGCCGGAACAGGGCTGAGGAATGCCAAGTCTCGAGGCCCTGGAAGCATACAGGCGTTTGATCCTGAATTTGAACATCAAGCCGCCCACAGGTTTAAGTTGATGCAGCGTTTACACAGCGCCATTCAACGTCAGGAGTTTGTGTTGCATTATCAGCCACAGATCGACCTCAATACTGGTGAGGTTGTTGGGGTTGAGGCTTTATTACGCTGGCAGACCGAAGAGGGTATGGTGCCACCCGGCACCTTTATTCCGCTGGCAGAACAGTCGTCCTACATTCACGGGATAGGCGACATAGTGGTTGCTTTGTCCTGTCAGGCTGTGCATGCACTGGATCTGGCAGGGTTTAGCGACATTCTTATCAGCGTCAATTATTCAGCCCGGCAACTGGATAAGCCGGATGTTTTAGACAGGCTCAAACAACAATGTCGTCTGGCCGGGGTAGAGCCGAGCCGGCTGTGTTTGGAAGTCACTGAAACCGCTATGATGCAGTCTTTTCAACAGGTAGCCAATATTCTCCAGCGTCACCGAACTTCGGGAGGCACAGTGGCGATAGATGACTTCGGCACCGGGCTTTCATCACTCGAATATTTGCTGCAACTGCCGGCCGATCACCTGAAGATTGATATGACTTTTGTCGCCAGGTTGGATGAAGATGAACGTAGTCGCTTCCTGGCATCAATGATTATTGAACTGGGAAGGCGACTGAATATTTCGGTTGTTGCCGAAGGGGTTGAGACTCACAGCCAGGCTAATTGGCTCAGAGAACATGGTTGCCACATAGGTCAAGGATGGTTGTATGGAAAGGCCATGCCATTGGATGAGTTATTGCAGTGGCTCAATAATCGCTGAATGGAATCTTGCTAATGTCGATAGAGTTGCCCGAACAAGCTTTAATGGCACCGCTGAACTCTGAGGGCGTATCTTCAGGACGAACAAGGCGAAATTCTTGGCTGACTTGGGTGAGTTATTTGCTGCCCTGGTGGTTACTGGTGCCACTGGGTAGCTGGCTTATGTATCACTATGCCTCCCAATGGCAGATAGATCAGGTGCGTTATGCCCAGCAGGAGTTGGTAGACAGAGATACTCTGGTACTCAGCGCTACACTTACCAGAGTTCATCAGGACGTCAGTTTACTATCACAGATGACCGCATCGGTATTAGCAGATAACAGGCTCGGTGAGACTGAACAGCTGGAACTATTGCAGCGTCTATTTGTTGACTTCAGCAGCGCCTATCCCAGCTATATGCAAGTGCGCTGGATTGGAAATTCCGGCGTTGAGCGGGTGAGGGTTGACTATATAGATAATCAAAGGCGAGTTGTCGCTGCTGATGCATTACAGGATAAATCATCGCGTTATTATGTCATTGAGGCCAAGCGCTTGGTTTCGGGGGCGGTTTATTATTCTCCTTTTGATCTCAATATCGAAGCCGGTAAAATAGAGATCCCCTATCGACCTACCTTACGTGCTGCTACCAAGGTAATGGACAGCAACGGCAAGGCACTCGGGCTGGCACTATTGAATCTGGATGGCAGTGGTTTACTCGAACGTTTGCGCCAATCCGGTAAGACTATGTTGTTGAACGCTGAAGGCTATTGGTTGCTGTCAACTTTGGGTCACAGAGAGTGGGGCTTTATGTTCGACGCTCCTGAACAGCGTCTGGCAGTTATTCATCCTGAAGTTTGGCGGCGTATACAAGAGGAACCACAGGGGCAGTTCATCGATGAAACCGGGATGTGGACTTTCTCCCGTGTGGCGCCAATACTGAATGGTGACAGCAAGGTCCCCATGCTTTACGCCCTATCTCATGATGAACAGCCACTGCTCATTCAAGCCAGACTACAACGGCTTTATGCCGGTGTTGGTGCAGTAGTTTTTTTATGCATGACTTTGCTGGGGGCGTTTTTAGCGCGCTCCAACCTGCGTTTGGAAGACAAGGCTCATGAGTTACAGCAAAGTAACGCGGCGCTGGCAATGACGTTGGCTCAGTTGAAGACATCGCAGCAGGAGTTGGTTCGTACCGAGAAATTATCATCCTTGGGGTTGATGGTGGCCGGGGTAGCTCACGAACTCAATACACCTATTGGTGCGGCAATGCTGTGTGTCACCGCACTGAATGACAGGCTAGGTGAACTCATGCGGGATTATCACAACGGTACTATCAAACGCTCGCAACTGGAGGAATTTATTCAATACCAGGAGGAAGGTTTGACCCTGGCTGAACGCAACCTCAAACGCTCGGCGCTACTCATTCAACAGTTTCGTCAGGTAGCTGCCGACAGAGCTAATGCTGACCGGCAAGCCTTTTGGTTGCATGAGTTGGTGACGGACATTCTGGCGCTGAATCATGGTCAGTGGAAGCACAGTCATCATAAGCTGACCACTGATATTCCCTCGGATATCCATATGCACAGTTATCCCGGACCTTTGGGTCAGGTACTTCAGAATTTGGTGCACAATGCACTCATACATGCTTTTGAAGATACTGAGCGGGGAGAGATCCATATCTGTGCCCGTAAACTTCAGCATAAGGTTGAGATCTGTGTGATGGATAATGGTGTAGGGATTGAAGAGCAGGATTGTCAGCGAGTGTTTGATCCCTTTTATACCACCAAGCGCAATAGCGGCGGCACCGGGCTTGGCCTGCATATAGTGCATCATTTGACCACTGAAGTATTGGGGGGAAGTGTGCGGATTTCAAGAGGAGTCAATGGTATAGGTACTTCGATGATTTTGTTGTTGCCGCTTGAGCAGGTCGATGGCAAATCGGAAAAGGCGGCTAACGGGAGTATGGCTTCCTGAACAAACCGCATAGATGTCGAGATTTATAGCGCTTGAGAGTGCTTTAAAAACAAAATTGGTGTCTATCTACTCCTTGGTAAGGAACATACTGACAACACCCTGTGTAACGAAACGGGCATACATAATCGTGGGGTCACTCGCAGTGGGTTGGCTTAACGGTTTGGCTGTTGAAGTGTTGTTCGATCGAGGTAGGGTTGAGACAGACAAGGTTGGATGCAGGACGATACCGTTTCTATTGAGCACAAAAGGTATCGTCCTTGATGGAGAAGTTTAACTTGGATTAAAGCAGGTTGTTTTCTCTGACGTAGGCTTCAAACTCTGTGCAGCCGCCAACGTGCTCTTTGTCGACAAAGATCTGTGGCACAGTCTCAACCGGCTTGCCTACGGTTTTTTCCAGGTCGGCCTTGGTGATGCCTTCGGCGTGAATATCGACATACTTAAACTTGAAATCATCACGTTTTTCTGCCAGTTGCTCAGAAAGTTGCACTGCACGTACACAATATGGGCAACCTGGACGACCGAAAATAACTACAAACATATTGACTCCCATGGACTTGATTTGCAGCAGTTATACCACAGCTTAAAGGCCTATGCTAAGTTGCTTGATCCCAAGAATGATTTTTCGGTTTGAAACCTGCCTTGATAATCAAAGAAAGATTGTAATAAATCCCAGCGTCGCGCTTGTTTTTTCAGCAGCAGCATATCCGGTGCCCGAAACCGCGCCGCGTCATCGACCAGTTGTTGTGGTTGACTGTATTTCGGCAGTTTCAGCCCAGGTGTTTTACTGTGGGGATGGATAAAACAAGCAAACAGTGCCCGGCGTTGAGCACTGGTTTCCATTTTAAAATACTGGTTGAAGTCATTGCCGTCATAATCCAGATACTGAACTCTTAGGCGCCCCTCTTCGGCGTGCAGCAACATTTGCTGCACCTTGAACAGGTGGTGATGCTGTTTTGACAACACCTCTTTGAGGCGTTTGTCCGGGTCGACCAGAGTCGATTGGCACTGGTGGCAAATCTTGGCGGCGATATCGTTTTCGGCGCCGCAATCCGGGCATGACTTGGAGCGATAGCGATAACTGCATTGACTATTGTCCTGTAACAGTCCCTGGCAGCGGCGGCCGAAGTGCTCGATGATGTCGCCATCCTCATCCGTCTTGCCCCAGAAGATATTGGCAAAACCGCACTCGGGGCAGGGAACCTGTACCGGCACCGAGTTTGCAGCGGGCTTGGGAGTGCCAACCTCGGGATAGAACAGGTCAAAGCCGCTGGCGGCATAATCTATGACCAGGCAGTCCTGTTTGCCTTCGGCTAACCTCAGGCCGCGGCCAACCATCTGTTGAAACAGGCTCACAGATGCCGTGGGCCGCATGATGGCAATAAGGTCCACATGGGGCGCATCAAACCCGGTTGTGAGCACGGCCACATTGACCAGAAACTTAAGTTCCTGAGCCTTAAAGGCACGGATGATGGCATCCCTTTGTTGCATCTCAGTGGTCGCTGTGATGAGCGCTGCCTGTTCGTCAGCCAGCAGCGTTAACACTTCTTCGGCGTGACGCACAGTGGCGGCAAAAATAATCACTCCCTTGCGGGTGTTGGCCAGTTGCCTTAGTTGGTTAACAATGGCCTTGGTCGCGCGGCCACTGTGACTGAGCAGGGCATCGACCTTAGCCTCATCGTACTCCCCATTGCTGTTACTCGGCAGGCTGCTGAAGTCATACTGAGCGCTCAGGCCATCGTAAAGCCTGGGCGGCGTCAGATAGCCTTGTTTAATTAGGGGCCTTAAGGGCAACTCAAAGATGCAGTCATCGAAAATCCCTCGGTCGGGATTACCGACCCGGCCGTGATAGTGGCGGCGATAAATAAAACCCAGTCCAAGGCGATAAGGGGTGGCCGTCAACCCCAGCAGCTTAAGTTTGGGGTTATGGGATTTGAGGTGTTCAAGCAGTTGCTGATACTGGCTGTCCTGCTCAAGGCTCACTCTGTGACACTCGTCTATGACCACCAGGGAGTAGTGGCTGTCAAAGGCTTCCAGGTTGCGCCCGGCGGATTGCACGCTGGCGACAACGGTTTTGCCTTGGGTGAGCTTTTGCCTCAGGCCGGCCGAGTAGATACTGGCTTCATCGGTTAATAGGGCAACTTTTTCGGCGTTTTGGGCGACCAGCTCTTTGACATGAGTCAGTACCAGTACCTTGCCTTTGGCGATGCGAGCCAGTTCAGCAATCACCAAACTCTTACCGGCGCCAGTGGGCAGCACTATAACAGCCGAGCCTGATTGAGCGCGGAAATAACGTACCGCAGCATCTACGGCTTGCTGCTGATAATCACGTAGGCGAATGCCGGTCTTGGCGGTATCTTCTGCCTGAGTGTTTGTCGTCGCTTTCTGAGTTGCTGGCTTTTTACTATCTGTTGACACTGACTTGCGAAGAGGAATTGACCATGGGGCGAGCTTATCACAGACGCGTCTGGGTACTGTGGTTTTCCGGCTTTATTGGCGACTTTTTATTCTCGGGCACTACTGCTCGTCCGGCTCAAGACATCAATGGTTAAAAAAAGCACTTTTTCTAGGCAATTCATTTGCTAAAATACCTCACGCCACTGGTCAAAGACCCGTGGCTAACGTAAAATTCCACTCTTTTACTGTTTTAATTCAAACAGACACCAAAATCGCCGCCTACGGGCCGGCATGCACTGGAAGAGAAGATGCAGCAGTTAACTGAGATCGTAGAACAGGCCTTAGCCGCCATCGAAGGGGCCAGTGATCTGAAAATCCTTGATGACATCCGCGTCGATTATCTTGGCAAGAAGGGCAAGATCACCGACATGATGAAGTTGATGGCGACCCTGAGTCCACAAGAAAAGCCCGCCTTCGGCCAGAAGGTCAACGAAGCCAAGCAAAAGGTACAGCAGTTCCTTAATCAGCGCATTGAAGGGCTGAAAGCCGCCGAGTTGGAGCAGAAGCTCCAGACAGAGAAAATCGATGTTACCCTGCCGGGACGTCGCCTGGACAACGGTGGTTTACATCCGGTCACCCGTACCATAGAACGAATTGAAAGCTTTTTTGGTGAGTTGGGCTTTAGTGTCGTACAGGGGCCGGAAATCGAAGATGATTATCATAACTTCGATGCTCTGAATATTCCTGAGCATCATCCAGCCCGGGCTGATCATGATACTTTCTACTTCAATCCCAAGTTAGTGTTGCGTACCCAGACTTCAGGGGTGCAAATTCGCACCATGGAAGTGGAAAAGCCGCCGTTGCGAATCATCTCTCCCGGCCGTGTCTATCGTAATGACTATGATATGACCCACACGCCAATGTTCCATCAAGTGGAAGGTCTGCTGGTGGACGAGAATGTAAACTTTGCCGAACTGAAAGGCATTTTGCACGACTTCCTGCGTAACTTCTTTGAAGAGGATTTGGAGATACGTTTCCGTCCTTCATACTTCCCCTTCACCGAGCCGTCTGCCGAAGTGGATGTAAAAGGCAAGAATGGTTGGCTGGAAGTGCTCGGTTGCGGCATGGTGCACCCCAATGTGCTCCGTGGTGTGGGAGTCGATCCTGATAAATACTCCGGTTTTGCTTTTGGTATGGGTGTCGAGCGTCTGGCCATGTTGCGCTATGGTGTCAACGACCTGCGTGCCTTCTTCGAAAACGACCTGCGTTTTCTCAAGCAATTCAAATAACGGAGCTTTAGTATTATGAAATTCAGCGAATCCTGGCTTCGTGAGTGGGTTAACCCTGCGATTAGCCGTGACGAATTAACTCATCAAATCACCATGGCCGGCCTGGAAGTGGACGACGTCATTGCCGTTGCCGGTGACTTTTCCGGCGTGGTAGTGGGTGAAGTGGTTGAATGTGGTCAACACCCGGATGCCGACAAGCTAAGGGTCACCAAGGTCAATGTCGGTGGCGAAGAACTGCTGGATATTGTTTGCGGTGCCCCTAACTGCCGTCAGGGACTCAAGGTTGCTGTGGCCGTTGTCGGTGCCGTGCTGCCCGGTGACTTCAAAATCAAGAAAGCCAAACTGCGTGGACAGCCTTCACATGGCATGCTGTGCTCTTATGGCGAGCTGGGCATAGAGATAGAAAGCGACGGCATTATTGAGCTGCCGCTGGACGCGCCTATTGGTACAGACATTCGCGAATATCTTCAGCTCAATGATGTGATTATCGATGTGGATCTGACCGCCAACCGCGCCGATTGCCTGGGTATGGTGGGACTGGCCCGCGAAGTGGGCGTGCTCAACCGTCTTAACGTGACCGAGCCAAGCTGGGAAGCTGCCAACGTCAGTAGTGAGCGTACAGTTGAAATAGAGGTCGCTAACCCGGAAGCTTGCCCAAGATATTTGGGCCGGGTGGTCAGCAATGTCAATGTCAAGGCGCAAACGCCTGACTGGATGGTGGAAAAACTGCGCCGCAGCGGTATTCGCTCGATAGATCCTATCGTGGATATCACCAACTATGTGTTGGTTGAGTTCGGCCAGCCGATGCATGCTTTTGATCTGGATAAGATTGACGGCGGCATCAAGGTACGCCTGGGTAATGGTGAAGAGAAACTGACTCTGCTCGATGGCAACGAAATTACCGTACCGGCAGATACGTTGGTGATTGCCGATAACAGCCAGGCATTGGCCCTGGCCGGTGTCTTCGGTGGTGAGGCTTCCGGTGTCAGCGAGCAAACCCGCGATATCATGCTTGAGTGTGCGTTCTTCGCGCCGCTGGCTATCATGGGCAAGGCCCGTCGTCTTGGACTGCATACCGACTCTTCGCATCGTTTTGAACGCGGCGTTGACCCAGAGCTGCAGCATAAGGCTATGGATAGAGCCACCCGTTTGGTGCTGGATATCTGTGGCGGCGAAGCCGGTCCTGTGGTTGAGGCCAAGAGCGAAGCGCATCTGCCAAAGGCTGTCGACATTAAACTGCGTCGCAGCAAACTGGATAAATTGCTCGGACATCATATCGATGACACAGATGTTGAACAAATTCTGACCCGCTTGGGCTTCCAGGTTGAAAACCAGGGCAGTGACTGGCAGGTGAAAACCGCCACTTACCGTTTCGACATGGCAATTGAAGAAGACCTTATCGAAGAAGTTGCCCGCATATACGGCTATAACAATATCCCCAATACGGCGCCACTGGCGCGCCTCTTTATGACAGATCATAAAGAAGCGGATCTGAAATTGAGCCGGGTAAGAGCTTTGTTGGTGGCACGGGGTTTCCAGGAAGCCGTCACCTACAGCTTTGTGGATCCCAAGTTGCAAAAACTGGTTCACCCCGAAAGCGAAGCTATGGTATTACCTAACCCGATTTCCAGTGAAATGTCGGCCATGCGTCTGTCCATGTTCACTGGATTGCTGAATGCCGTGGGTTACAACCAGGCTCGTCAGCAGGCTCGTGTACGCCTGTTTGAGACAGGTTTACGCTTTATTCCTGATGCACAAGCAGAATCCGGCGTAAGACAACAGACCATGCTGGGCGCGGTGATCGCCGGCCCTCAGAGTGATGAACACTGGAGCATGGAGTCGAAAACCGTTGATTTCTTCGATCTTAAAGGTGATTTAGAAGCCATTATTGGCTTGACAGTTTCCGAAGCTGAATTTAGTTTTAAAGGAGCGCAGCATCCGGCTATGCATCCGGGGCAATGTGCTGAAATATTGAGAAATGATCGGGTCATAGGCTATATAGGTGCTGTCCATCCCAGCCTCGAAAAGCCTTTTGGGCTGAATGGCAAAACCATAGTATTTGAGCTGGAATTGGACGCTTTGTTGCAGGCTAAATTGCCGCAAGCCCAGGCTGTATCTAAGTTTCCAGCCAATCGCCGCGATATCGCCATAGTGGTTGATGAAGAAGTCGCCGCAGGTGAAGTGATGACGCTGATAAGAAAAGTTGGCGAAAATCAGTTGGTTGGCTTAAACTTGTTCGATGTATACCGAGGTAAAGGTGTAGAGCAGGGCAAAAAGAGTCTGGCGATCGCACTTACGTTACAAGATAACGCTCGTACACTTGAGGAAAAAGAGATTGCTGAGATGGTTGATACAGTGGTTTCTGCGCTCAAGTCCGAGTTCAACGCATCGTTGAGGGATTAAAGTATGGCACTTACCAAGGCCGAAATGGCAGAGCATCTTTTTGAAACGCTTGGCATTAACAAGCGGGTAGCAAAAGAGATGGTTGAAGCGTTTTTCGAAGAGATCCGAACCGCGCTTGAAAATGGTGAGCAGGTCAAGTTATCTGGCTTTGGCAACTTTGACCTTAGGGATAAGAATCAAAGACCGGGAAGGAATCCCAAAACAGGTCAGGATATCCCAATTTCTGCCCGTCGGGTGGTGACATTCCGTCCGGGACAGAAACTGAAGAGTCGCGTAGAAGCCGCTAACAAAGGCAAATAACTGCTCGGTCAGTAATTTAGAACAGGGAAGCCGCTCCTGTGGGTGGCTTCCCTGTTTGTGTCTATAGAAAGTGCTTCTACCCTGTTGTGTCGCATTTTTAATGCCTGGTTTGGCATTGCATTGGGATTAAACCCAGGGGTTAAACCTTGTCAAATACACCTTCCAAGCCTAAGAAAGGCAAATACTTCGATAGGCGCTTCCGTTGGTCATTGCTGCACCCCAGATTTTGGGGTAGTTGGTTGGCGATTGGCGTACTGGTTTTGTTTGGTCTCTTGCCGGCTCTCATTAGAGATCCTATTGCCCGCGGGTTGTCGCGTTTGGTTAAACGTGTCGCCCATAAACCGATAAGTGTAGCCAGAGCCAACCTTAAAGCCTGTTTCCCCGATAAGAGTGAGTTGGAAATCGAGCAGTTGCTGGAACGCAATACCGAAGCTTTTGTAATGACGCTGCTGGCTCAATCTGAGCTGATTTTGATGCCAAGCGCTTATATTCGCAAAAGAGTGCTGGTCGAGGGTGAAGAACATATCGCGGCTGCCCGTGAAGCCGGACAGCCGATTATCTTTATCATGCCTCATGTTTGGGGCATAGAGTATGCCGGTCTGAGACTTAATTTGGACTTGCCCATGGTGTCCATGGCCAAAGCGCATCGAAATGAATTGTTCAACTGGTTCAATAACCGTATGCGTAGCTCGCAAGGCGGCAATATCTATATGCGTGAAGCCGGGATCCGGGCCTTGTTGGCTGAGCTGAAACAGGGCAACAGTTTCTTCTATCTGCCGGATGAAGACTTGGGACCGGAGCAGAGCGTATTTGCGCCATTTTTAGGAACAGTCAAGGCTACTTTGCCTGTGGTTGGCCGCTTGGCGCAGGCAGGTAACGCCCAGGTGATGCCGGTGAAAATTGGCTATGACGACCAAGTCAGGTGTTTTCGCTTGACGGTTATGCCGGCGATTGCCCCCGAGTCGATGCAAGGTAAGGAAAATGAGGCCATTGCATTAAACAAGGCCGTGGAGCAGGTGATTACCGCCTATCCCGAGCAATATATGTGGTTTCTTAAGGTGCTGCGTACCCGCCCGGAAGGCATGCCGTCTATCTATTGAGTTCAACATAGGTTTGGAGTACCAAGGAACTTAACGTCAGCATTTGCATTAAGACTTGCGTCTCATGCGGTCATTGCCATAGCAGGATAGTGGCTTATGGCAATGACTTTGCAGGCAATACAAGAAGGTGTGCTTGACAGTGGGCGCTATGCAATATCAGATAATTCCGGCACGACTTAAACGCGCGAGATTAACCCCTTTCAGTGCTGCTATTTGATTGACCAACTTATTCACTTCAAAAGCCTGACCTTTGAGGATAATGGTTTCCAGGCACCTATGATGGTCTACGTGGACATGGGTACTGCAGAGCACGTGTACTAAATGATTGTGCTGGATTTCAATCAGCTTTTCTGACAAACCTCTCTGATGATGATCGAAAACCAAGGTCAGTACACCTACAACATCCTCTTTGCTGTTGTTCCATTGCTTATCAACTATCCTGTCGCGAAACAGATCGCGAATATATTCTGAACGGGATTGATAGCCTCGCTCGCGGCTATCATTTTCTATCTCTTCAAACAGTGATTGGGGTAGGGATACGGTAAAACGTTGAGTCTCATCTGTCATGACTGTTTCTTCAGAAAAACACTATTGGTTAGTAGAGCTTACACAAGCTTTGCCACAAAATGTCCTTTTCCATTTTCAATGGGTGTGATCTACCGCAAACTTTTTATCTTTGTCTGTTTTTTGTGCTGTCACACTGAGAGGAATCGGGGTAGTGTTACTAAAAATAAATAAGTAACATCGGCGGGTAGCGTTAGGTTCCAGTCGAACATAACACTGAAAATGCTTTGTGGGCGTTTAATAAACAAGCCTAGTTAAGCAATTACGCGAGCTTTATCATTTCCTGCTGTATCCATTGGCCGGATCTGTAGCTTATATAAATAATTCCGGTTCGGCTCAAATAATCTGGTTATGCACTGAACTTGAATTGCGATCTTCTCCTTGGCAAACCAACATACAAGCTAATATCACTTTGCCACGGAACCGCCATCATATCCGTCAACGAGTCTAAAATTTTAGCCAGGTTCGGGAGTTTCAGGTGTTGTTTTCATCTGCTTATATCAATTCCAAGAGCAAACCCATTTGCCGCTCCAATCTGCAAAGGTTAGAGAAACTTGCACAGTCAAAACATGTATTCAGGTCGACAACATCAACTATGGGACTGGTGCTGTTTACTCTGTTGACGGCAGCTTTGCCTTTCCAATTGATAGCGAAAGCTATCCCGGAGCCTTTGGTCATGGTGCTGGGCGCGGAGCCCGATGGTGGCTTTGACCCCATCCTAGGTTGGGGGCGCTACAATAATCCGCTCATTCAATCTGCCCTGTTGCGCCGCTCTGGTGGCGGTGAGTTTATCGGTGATATCGCCAGCGATTGGACCTTGAGCCCCGACAGGCTCAAGTGGACAGTAACCTTGAGGCCCAATCTGGTCTTCAGCGATGGCAGTTCGCTTAACTCAGAAGATGTCGCCTTTACTTTTGAGCAGGCCAGCAAAGCGGCCGGTATGCAGGACTTGTCCAATTTGGTCAAGGTGGAACAAAAGTCTGAACTGCAAGTCGAATTCACCCTTAAGCAGGCAGATATTGGCTTTATCGATACCTTGGCTGAGCTCGCGATAGTGCCGAGCGACAGTTACGGCCCGGATTATGGTCAGCATCCCATAGGCTCGGGGCCTTATAAAATGCGCCGCTGGGATAAGGGGCAGCAGCTGATCCTGGAAGCCAACCCCAAATATCAGAGTGCCGATCCCGACCATCCGCTGCTGAAAAAACCCTATTTCGACAAATTGGTCATCGTCTTTGCCGACGAAGACAGTCGTTTTGCCATGCTCAGGACCGGACAATTGCAGCTCTCGGCGCTGGCGCCCAGATATGCCGATGCTTTGATGGCGCAGGGCAATTATCGCCTGTGGTCACAAACCAGTGTCGATAACCGCGGCATTGCCTGGCCGATGCGAGCGGAAGATAACCCGGTCACCAGTGAACTGGCGGTGCGCCAAGCCTTCGATATGGTCATCGACCGCCAGCAACTGGTTGATAATCTGCTGGGGGGCTACGCAAGAGCGGCCTGGTCAATTGCTGATGACTTGCCATGGGGCGGCGCGGCTCCAGGTTGGGCTGATTGGCAGATGAAGCAGCGTTTACTGAAAGCGTCAGAGCTCTTGGCCAACGCCGGTTGGTTGCTTGGCGCGGACGGCATTCGTGAAAAGGATGGGCAACGGCTGACATTCCCGCTCTACTATCTGGCCGGTGACAGCATACGTGAGCAGTTGGCGCTGGCCAGTGCCCAGATGGCCAGAATGGCCGGATTCCAGCTGGAGCCCAAGGCGGACAGCTGGGAAAATATCTATCGGGTGATGCATCAGGCGCCGGTGCTCTTTGGTTTTGGCAGCCTTTCGGCCAATGAAATGGCGCTTGTCTACGATAGCCGCAATGCCGGCAAAGGTTATTTCAACTCCGGCTACTATCAAAACCCGCTGGTCGATAAGGCGCTGGAAAAGGCTCGCGAGGCCGACTCTGTCGAAACTGCGATTGCATTCTGGCAACAGGTACAGCAACAGATAAGCCTGGATGTACCCTGGAGCTGGCTGGTGAATCTGCAACATCTGTATGCCGCCAACCCTTGTCTCGACTTGGGGCAACCCTTGGTGGAACCTCACGGTCATGGCTGGCCGATCACCAATAATATCAACCAGTGGCGCTGGCAATGTCCATGAAACCAATGTTGTCTGCCAACAAGCCGATAGCACCTCAAAACTGGTCTTCAGTCTGCTGGCAGGGGGCTTTGTTGCGGTCTCTGCGGCTGGCGCTGCTATTGCTGTTTGCTTGTTTGCTGGCCTTTGTGCTCTTGTCCTTGTCGCCGCTCGATCCCTTAATTCACTACCTGGGCGGTAATCTGCTGGCGGTATCCGATGCCCAGCGCACCCAGATGATCCGCGAGCTGGGGTTGGACACAGGACTTTGGCAGCAGATCACCAGCTACTTTTCCGCTCTGCTGAGTGGCGATCTGGGCCAGAGCCTGGTGTTTCGCCAGAGCGTTTCCGAAGTGATTGCCGAGCGCTTGCCGCTATCCTTGCTGTTGATGGCGCTCTCCTGGGGGGTGGCTCTGCTGCTTGGTTATGGCCTGGGGCTACTGTGTGCCATCACCGAAGGGAGTTTCTGCGATCGCTGGCTGCGACGCTTTGCCTGGCTGCTTTCGAGCATTCCGTCATTTTGGTTGGCGATGATCATGATAAGCCTGTTCTCTGTCTCTCTGGCCTGGACACCCGTGTGCTGCGCTGCACCGCTGGGGCTGAGTTTTACCGAGCAGAGCCTTGGCAGCATGTTGTTACATCTCGCTTTGCCGTTGACTGTCCTGACGCTGAGCCAACTCTCACCCTTGGTGCTGCACACCCGGGAAAAGGTGCTGGATCTCTACCACAGCGAATATGTGGGATATGCCCAAAGTCACGGCAAAGGTCGTCTGGCGGTATTCAAGAAGCATATCTTTGCCAATAGTCTAAAGCCCGCGATAGTGCTGCATTTTGCTTCTTTTGCCGAGCTGTTTGGCGGCTCTATTCTCGCCGAAACCGTGTTCAACTTCCCCGGACTCGGTAGTGCTTTGGTCAAGGCAGGACTCGGCAACGATGCGCCCTTGCTGATGGGGATCACCCTGTTTTCGGCGCTGTTTGTGTTTTGCGGTAACCTGGCCGCCGAGCTTATCAGCGCCAGATTGCAACGCGGCAGGCTCAGTGGACTTTCGGCTCATGCCTCTGGAGTACAGGCATGATGGGCGGTTTAAGACTCTATTTGAAAAGCCTTCAGGCCAAGGATGGCAGTCACGCCACCATCTGGTTTTGGCCGATGTGCGGACTTCTGTTGCTGACGGCACTATGCCTGCTATTTGGCAACCATGCCAGTGAGCTTAACCTGCTGGCCAAGAGTCAGGGGCCATCCTGGACTCATCTCATGGGGACGGATTGGCTTGGGCGCGATATGGCCGAGCGTAGCGGCGCGGCTATGCTCAAAAGTCTGTGGATAGGCGCACTGGCGGTACTGCTCAGCAGCTCGCTGGCACTGCTGCTGGCCTTGCTGGCGCAAACCGGCTCCAAGTGGCGTCAAGCTGTATTGCTTTGCTGCGATCTCTGTATGTCGCTGCCACATCTGTTGCTGCTGATCTTGCTGGCGTTGGCCTTTGGCGGACAGGAATATGGGGTGATTGCGGCCCTGGCTTTGAGTCATTGGCCGAGACTGACCCGTTTACTCTTACTGGAAATGGATGAAATCCTGGCTCAGCCTTATGTCAGTTTGGCTCTGGGGTTTGGCGGCTCCAGATTCAGCACCCGCATGCGCCATTTATGGCCTCACATCATGCCACAGTGGCTGATTGGCGGGCTCAACTTGTTTCCGCACGCCTTGCTTCATGTCGCGGCGCTGAGCTTTCTTGGTTTTGGTCTCGACAGCAATGCGCCCTCCATGGGCGAACTGCTGGCTGAGGCCAATCGCTATCTCTTGCTTGGCCAATGGTGGCTGGCGCTGTTTCCCGGGATCTTGCTGCTGAGCTTTGTTTTGCTGCTGTCTAAGCTTGCCGAAAATCTGATCCAGTTTGCCAGAGATGGTATGGCTGCGCCTAAGTTACCGGGCACCAATGCCTTGAGATCTAAAGGTGATTTACTTTCCTCAAGCGATGTTAAACCCGTCGTCGCCATTCATACCCAAGTGACAGATTTAACGCTCAAGGATAGCAGTGGCAGAACTTTGCTGGATGGGCTCAATATTGAGGTGGTTCCAGGACAGGTTACCGCAGTGCTCGGTGAGAGCGGCGCCGGTAAGAGCTTGCTGGCGCTGGCTATCATGGGCAGTTTGCCAAAGGGCATAGCCATGCAATGCGCTGGTTTGATGCGGCCACAAAAGACGGCGCTCTGCGCTCAGAGTACCCAGGTGCTGGACGCCAACATTAAGATAAGCGAATTGCTCGACTGGTACTGTGATGATGCCATGCGCCCTTACCGGCAGGCTCTGTATGACGAGCTGGGTATTACAGCGGAGATCCTGGCGGCTTATCCCCCCATGCTCTCCGGCGGTATGGCCCGGCGGGTATTATTGGCCCAGGCCCTATTGCAAGCGCCGGATCTATTGCTGGCCGATGAGCCTTGTTGCGGTCTGGATGAGCTTGCTGCCACTGAGCTTTACGCCTTACTCAGCGACTTTGCCAGCGGCGCCTTGCAGCTACGATTGGGATTAGACGCCAGCCCCAAGGCGGTACTGGTTATCAGTCATAACCTCAGGGCCGTGCTGGCCTTGGATGCCGAGTTGTATCTGCTGCGCCGCGGCAGGCTCACCGAGGTGACGGATAGCGCCAGTCTGCGGGCGAGTCTTGCCGGGCATAAGCCGGGAGATGAATGTGAGAGTGACGGCTGCTATAGTGACGGTTGCTATAGTCACACCTTGCTGGCGGCATTGCCGGAAAACTGGCCGGCAGGCAGCTGTCGCTTGGCTGATGCTGAACCAAAGAGCGAGCTCAAGAGTCAACTTAATAGCCGACTCGATAACCAGTCTGCTAGTCAATTCGCTGGCCAATCTGTTAGTCAAGCCGCTAGTCAACCTGCTAGTCAACAAAAGCCCCATGGTGACAGCCTGGAGAGTTTCAACAACTCGCCTTGTCGGAGGCGCGCATGAGTCTAAGTTCTTTGCAAACAAAACCGGCTCAATCCGGCTCTGCTTTGGAGCTTGAAAGCGCGCTTTTGCCTTCTGCATCATTATCGCCGCTGCTCTCGCTTAGTGGCGGTTTGGCTTATCGGGGCCACAAGGTGATTGAGCTGCCTGATATAGCCATTAATCACGCCGAAATTCTCGGGATCTGGGGTGACAGTGGCTGCGGCAAGTCCACCATGGCGGCGATACTCACAGGCTTGATGCCGCTTGCGGCGGGAAAGCTTGAGTGCAGTCAGGCGCTCAGGCAGGTTCGCGGCCGACCTTCACCCATTCAGTGGGTTATTCAGCAGCCGGAGCAGGCGTTCAACCCAAGGTTGACCCTGGCGCAATCCTTGAATGAGAGTTGGCAGGGGCGTGATTATGCTCATCTCTTGCCCATGCTCGGCGTGGCCGAGTCCGAACTCAGGCGCTGGCTGGCATCACGCCCCGGCGGCCTTTCCGGCGGTGAGCTGCAAAGGCTCAATATTCTAAGGGCTGTGGCGCCGGAAACCCGGCTGCTTATCTGTGATGAAATCACGGCCCAGCTGGATATGGTGAGTCAGCAAAGGCTTTGGCAACAACTGCTGCAGATTGCCGGTGATAAACAGTTGACCCTGCTGGTGATCTCCCACGACAAACCTTTGCTTGGCGCGGTTTGCGACAGAGTGCAGCCCTTTAAGCCGGTGTGAAAATCCACAGTCAAACTTGATATTCAACCAATAAAAAACGCGCCCGAAAGCGCGTTTTTGGGATAAGAACTCGTTAGAAGTTGGCACTTCTTGGGGCGCGAGGGAAGGGGATCACATCGCGGATGTTGGACACACCGGTAACGTAAGACACCAGACGCTCGAAGCCCAGACCGAAACCTGAGTGAGGCACAGTGCCGTAACGGCGCAGATCTCTATACCACCAGTAATCTTCCTTGTTGAGATTCATCTCGGCCAGGCGCATATCCAGTACGTCCAAACGCTCTTCACGCTGTGAACCACCGATAATCTCACCAATGCCGGGGGCCAATACGTCCATCGCCGCCACTGTCTTGCCATCTTCGTTGAGACGCATGTAGAAGGCCTTGATATCTTTTGGATAGTTCTTCACGACCACAGGAGCCTTGAAGTGCACTTCTGCCAGATAACGCTCATGCTCGGATTGTAGATCTATGCCCCATTCGACATCGTACTCAAACTGCTTACCGCAGTTTTTGAGGATTTCAACCGCATCTGTGTAATCCACCTGGGCAAAGTCACTGCTGACAAAGTTCTCCAGACGCTCAATCACGCCTTTATCGACGCGCTGGGCAAAGAACTGCAGGTCGTCCATCCGCTCTTCCAGCACCGCCTTGAAGGCGTACTTGAGCATGGCTTCCGCCAGACCGGCAATGTCGTTCAGATCGGCAAAAGCCACTTCCGGCTCAACCATCCAGAACTCGGCCAAGTGGCGGCTGGTGTTGGAGTTTTCGGCGCGGAAAGTTGGGCCAAAGGTGTAAATCTTCGACAGGGCACAGGCGTAGGTTTCACCGTTGAGCTGACCCGATACGGTCAAAAATGCCTCTTTACCGAAGAAGTCTTCTTCGTAATTTACCTTGCCATCGGCGGTGCGTGGCAGGTTTTCCATGTCCAGCGTCGACACCCGGAACATTTCACCGGCGCCTTCACAGTCTGACGCGGTGATCAGCGGGGTAGAGACCCAGATGAAGCCGTTTTCGTGATAGAAGCGGTGAATCGCCTGTGACAGGCAGTTACGGACCCGGGCCACTGCGCCGATGATGTTGGTACGTGGACGCAGGTGCGCCAGTTCCCTCAGGTGTTCAACCGAGTGACGCTTGGCCGCCATAGGATAGGTATCAGGATCTTCCACCCAACCTGTGACTTCCACTTGGGTGACTTGCAGTTCAAAGTCCTGGCCTGAGCCAGGGCTTTCAACCACTTCACCTGTGACAATCACGGAGCAGCCGGCAGTGAGCTTCAGCACTTCGTCATTGTAATTGGGTAAGCTATTTGGCACCACGCCCTGGATAGGATCGAAACAGGAACCATCATAGACGGCAAGAAACGAGATGCCGGCCTTGGAATCACGACGGGTTCTTACCCAGCCACGTACAGTGACCTGTGAACCGACCGCATGCTCGCCTTTAAATACAGATGCGACAGATGCAATGCTCATTATTGCTTAGTTCTCCAATGAAACGTTTTATGCTTCAATTCGGCCCCGAAAATAGTTCGAGAGCAGAAATCAGGCAAATCCCTGACTATATTGATGACACAGGAAAAAATTTGGAGGTTAATATTACCTTGCTGGTGGCTTTTCTCAAGCTGAAAAAGGTATTCTGGGGACAATATCCCCCTTCAGACGGAAGGAGTTTGGATGAAAAAGGTCAAAATCTTTCAATATCTGTTGGCGAGCCTGTCGATTATTGGTTGGTCACTGGCGATTTATGCCCTGCTGATATTTGATAAGGCGCGGCCGGACAGGGCCGTAGGCTATTTCTTCAGCAAGGGGGCGCCGGTGCGTTTGTACTGGGACCCTCAGCAAACCATGTTGCTGGAATATATCATCTGGGCTTGCGCCGCCATAAGTTTCATTAGTCTTGCCTTCAACTGGTATGTGGCTCATCACAGCCGTTTGGGTTACTGGTTCAATATTCCGCTGCTGTTGCTTTCATCCACTGCCGCCGGCTTGTATCTGCGTTTCTTTATCTAACTGCCTTTATGCTGTGCTGTTAGCGCAGTTGCCGACAGAGCATATCGATAATCGCCGCGGTGGCGCCCCAGATAAAGTGTCTGCGATAAGGAATAAAGGTGACAGGGTAGAAATGGCCGCGGCGCTCGAACATCGCCGTGTGACGATTTTCCTCTTCGAGTAAAAACGCCAGCGGCACCCGAAACAGCTCCTGCACTTCGGCCGGGTCAATTTGTGCCTCAAAGGGCGATTTTACCCAGCCAAGTACAGGGGTGATCTCAAAGCCGGTAAAGGTGGGATGATTGGGAAGTTGACCTATGATTTCGACATTGTCCGGCGCCAAACCTATCTCTTCTTCGGCCTCTCTGAGGGCTGTCATGATAAGGTTCTGATCTTCGGCTTCCGGTTTGCCGCCGGGAAAGCTCACCTGGCCGGGATGAGCCTTAAGATGCTTCGGCCTCTGGGTCAGGATAAGCTCCGGTCCCTGCACACCCGGCTCCAGTGCGATAAGTACTGCGGCGGCCCTGAGTTTGGCCGGGGTCAAAGGACTCGAATGGTATCGACTCAGGGCTCTGAGTTGAAAACGGGTCAACAGCTCGTCTTTATCCATAGTGTCCTTGAAGTCGATTGAAGTAATCAATAACCAAAGCCATTACTGTCCCGTCTTCGCAAAAACTCTCAATCAGCATAAATAGCAAGCTTCAGGCTAAGGCTTGTCTGGTTCCGGGGTCAATAGCGGCAGTATTCGACTCACTTTATCATAGGTTTCCTGGTATTCGGCATCCACGTCTGAGTCGGCCACTATACCGCCACCGGCCCAGCAATAGAGCTGCCCGGAATCGGCAACCAGGGTACGAATGGTGATACTGCTGTCCATTTTGCCATCCTGGCTCAGATATCCGATGGAACCGCAGTAGAGTGAGCGGCGACTGGGTTCGAGCTCTTCGATAATTTCCATGGCGCGGATCTTGGGCGCGCCTGTGATAGAGCCGCCGGGGAAGGCGGCCCGCAGTACGTCTGTGGCCTGATAACCCGCTGCCAGTTCGGCGGTCACTGTGCTGACCAGATGGTGCACCGCCGGAAAGCTTTCTATGGCAAACAGATGCGGTACGGCCACACTGCCTGGGCTGGCGACCTTGCCAATATCGTTGCGTAGCAAGTCCACTATCATCAGGTTTTCGGCTCGGTCTTTTTCCGACCCAGCCAGCTGTTTAGCAAGCTCCCTGTCTTGCTGTTCATCGGCACTTCGAGGCAGGGTGCCCTTGATGGGCTTGGTTTCAATATGGCGATTGGAATCCAGGGCAATAAAACGCTCGGGTGAGATGGACAGGATGCAGTTGTGCTCCAGGCGGATAAAGGCAGAAAAGGGCGCGCCGTTGGCTTGTCTGAGCTTACGATAGGCTTGCCACTCATCACCTTGATAGTCGGCCTGGAATCTTTGGGTCAGATTGATCTGATAACAATCGCCGCTGTGAAGATATTGCTGCACTTTGGCAAACTTGTCGCCATATTGCTCGCGGCTGAGCTGCGAGCGCCACTCACCGCTGAGTCGGAACGCTTTTTGGTCAAGGTGCTTATTGGGGCTGTTTGTGACTTTGGACGTCAGCCGCGACAGGGTTTCAGTTAGCGCCTTTTCGCCGCGATAGTGCACCAATTGCCAACACCTTAATTCCTTATCGCGAATAAGAGCCCAGTCATAAAGACCGACATTCATTTCCGGCAGAGCGATATCGGCTGCGGCCAGTTTGGGCAGTTTTTCCAGTCTGCGGCCAAGATCGTAGCTGAAGGCGCCCACCGCACCGCCACTGAAAGGCAGATTGACTGGCATGGCATTGGGAAAATACTGTTGCAGCAGTTGTTGCAGCAAGGCAAAAGGATCGTCATTTGAGCGCCGCAGGCCGCTCGCCTCAGTGATTTGGGTAGTGTCACCTGTGGTGACTAGAGTGGCAATCGGCTCGGCAACTATGATGTCGTATCTGGCGTCACTGTGCTTGGCATCGGCCGAATCCAGCAGCATGGCCCAAGGCTCATCGCTGAAGTGGGAAAACAGCTCTAAGGTTGATAATTGCCAGTCAAGAAGGCGAATGGCGGGAGGGCAAATAGCCTGCTGGTACATCGAACGACCCTATCTGAAAATGTGATGTAGCCCAAAAAGGAACGAAAGAGTATCATAACGGCCACAAAAAACTAATAAAACCACCCCTGGCCCTTGGTGAAAACGCGTTGTATCACGGCTTTGCTGTCGTTTTGAGCATTTTTGTGTCGCAAAACCGGCAAGCAGAGCCTGAAATTCAAGGCTTTGGCTTGAAACTTATTGCGTGTTGATCCTGAGCTGAAGGGGCGGATCCTTAGGCTAATGGAGCGCCAAACATGTCTGTAATCAAGCAAGCTGACTTTATCGACAGCATCAGTGATGCCCTGCAATATATCTCCTATTACCATCCCAAAGATTTTATCGATGCCATGGCCGCCGCCTATGAGCGTGAGCAGAGTCAGGCTGCCAGGGATGCAATTGCCCAGATTTTGATCAACTCGCGCATGTCCGCTGAAGGACACAGACCCTTGTGTCAGGATACCGGCATTGTGACTTGTTATGTCTATCTGGGAATGGGCGTGCAGTGGGACAAGACAGATATGACAGTGCAGCAGATGGTGGATGAAGGCGTGCGCCGCGCTTATACCAATCCAGATAACCCGCTGCGGGCCTCAATAGTGGCCGACCCGGCCGGCAGCCGTAAGAATACCCGCGATAACACACCTTCTGTGGTGCATATTCAGATGGTTCCCGGCGATCATATCGAAGTGGCCATTGCCGCCAAGGGTGGCGGCAGTGAAAACAAGGCCAAGATGGTGATGCTCAATCCATCTGACGATATTGCCGCCTGGGTTGAGAAGACACTGCCAACCATGGGCGCCGGCTGGTGTCCACCGGGTATGCTGGGAATAGGTATTGGCGGCACCGCCGAGAAAGCCGCTGTGCTTGCCAAGGAAGCCTTGATGGAGAGCGTCGACATTCATGAACTGATGGAACGCGGCGCTGAAACTACGGAAGAGAAGCTGCGTTTGGATATCTTCGAGCGCGCCAACAACTTAGGCATTGGTGCCCAGGGCCTGGGCGGTTTGACTACTGTACTGGACGTTAAAATCAAGACAGCGCCCACCCACGCCGCCTCCAAGCCTGTGGTGATGATCCCCAACTGCGCCGCTACCCGTCATGTGCATTTCCATCTGGATGGCAGCGGCCCAGCCGAGCTGACTCCGCCAAGCCTTGATGACTGGCCGGAAATCACCTGGGAAGTGGGTGAGAGCGTGCGTAGGGTCAATCTCGATACCGTTACTCAGGAAGAGATTGAAAGCTGGAACAGCGGCGATACTCTGCTGCTCTCGGGTAAGATGCTCACCGGCCGTGACGCGGCTCACAAACGGATCCAGAGCCTGATCGAAAGCGGTGAAGGCTTGCCTGAAGGAGTTGATTTCACTGGTAAATTCATCTATTACGTAGGTCCAGTCGACCCGGTAGGTGATGAAGTGGTTGGCCCGGCCGGCCCGACAACCGCTACCCGTATGGATAAGTTCACCGATCTTATGCTGGATAAGACAGGGTTGATGGGCATGATAGGCAAGGCCGAACGTGGTCCGGCCACAGTTGAATCTATCCGCAAGCACAAGGCGGTATATCTGATGGCCGTCGGCGGCGCCGCTTATCTGGTGTCCAAGGCGATTAAGCAATCCCGCGTGGTGGCGTTTGAAGATCTCGGGATGGAAGCCATCTATGAGTTTGACGTTAAGGATATGCCTGTTACTGTAGCGGTTGACTCCAACGGGGTGAATGCCCATGAAACCGGCCCGGCAATCTGGAAGGTGAATATCCAGAACGCCAAGGCTTAAGCTGAACCTTGAGGGGCCAATTGGCCCCTTTTGCATTGCAATCAACAACCAATAAGAAGATTTATAATGAAAACCAACCCACTATTGATGGCGCTGGTAGCCGCAGGTCTGGCTTTGCCGGCGCTGGCTGCCGATAAAGCCCCTTTTACTGTCCAGGATCTGGTCAAGCTCAACAAACTCCATTCTGCCGCTGTATCCAATGACGGCACCAAGCTTATCTACGGCCTGAAGAAGGTTACCGACGATGGCAGCAGCTCAGATCTCTATCTTTTGGATCTCAGCGACAAGAACGCGGCGCCCAAGCAGCTGACTTCTGCACCGGGTACAGAGCACGATGTGGCCTTCAGCCACGATGACAAGCAAGTCTATTTTATTGCCGCCCGTGATGGCAGCAGCCAACTGTATCGCTTGCCACTGGACGGTGGCGAAGCCCAGGCCGTATCTGATTTGCCTTTGGGAATTGATGGTTACAAATTATCGGCCGATGGCAAGCAGGTGGTGATGAGCATTCGTGTTTTTCCCGAGTGCGACACCCTGGAATGTTCAAAAGCCAAGTTTGATAAAGAAGCCGAGCGCAAGAGTACAGGTCGTGAATACGATCAGTTGATGGTGCGTCACTGGGACACCTGGTCTGACCATGCCCGTAATCACCTGTTTGTGGCGCAGCTTGAAAACGGCAAGCTGGGTAAGCCGGTGGATGTGACCAAGGGCCTGGATACCGAAACCCCACCCAAGCCATTTTCCGGCATGGAAGAGGTGACATTCAGCCCGGATGGCAAACACATAGTCTACAGTGCCAAGGCTCCGAGCAAAGATCAGGCCTGGATCACCAACTACGACCTCTGGCAGGTGCCGGTCACAGGTGGCAAGGCCAAGAATCTCACCGAAGATAACCAGGCCTGGGATGCTCAGCCGGTGTTTTCCGCCGATGGTCGCTATCTGGCCTATCTGGCGATGAAAAAGCCCGGATTCGAGGCCGACAGATACCGCATCATGCTCAAAGACACAGTCACGGGTCAGAGCAAGGAAGTGGCGCCCATGTGGGACAGAAGTCCGGCCTCGCTGAGCTTTGGTAAAGATAACAACACCCTGTATGTGACGGCTCAGGATCTGGGCCAGGTGTCTGTATTTGCCATCAACACCCAGTTTGGTGATGTGCGCGCCATCTACAACGATGGCAGTAACAGCCTGGTGGGTCTGGCGGGCGATCGTTTGATCATCAATCATAAGTCTTTGGTGGAACCGGGCGATCTCTACTCCATCAACATGGAAGGGCAAAACCTGACCCGTTTGACTGAAGTCAACAAGGCCAAGCTGGACAAGGTCAAGTTCGGTGAGTTCGAGCAGTTCAGCTTCAAGGGCTGGAACAACGAAGAGGTTTATGGTTACTGGCTCAAGCCGGCCAACTTCAAGAAAGGCAAGCAGTATCCGGTGGCCTTCCTGGTACACGGCGGCCCACAAGGTTCATTCGGCAACAGTTTCAGCTTCCGCTGGAATCCTCAGCTGTGGGCCGGTGCCGGATATGCAGTGGTGATGGTGGATTTCCACGGCTCTACCGGCTATGGTCAGGCCTTTACCGATTCCATCAGCCTGGACTGGGGCGGTAAGCCTTTGGAAGATTTGCAAAAAGGTCTGGCTGCGGTTGCTAAACAGCAGAAGTGGATCGATGCTGATAACGCCTGTGCCCTCGGTGGCTCCTACGGCGGTTACATGATGAACTGGATCCAGGGCAACTGGAACGACGGTTTCAAGTGCCTGGTTAACCACGCCGGCTTGTTTGATATGCGCTCCATGTATCATGTGACCGAGGAACTCTGGTTCCCTGAGCATGAGTTTGGCGGCAGCTACGAGCAGGCCAAGGATCTTTATGAGAAGTTCAATCCGGCTAACTATGTGGAAAACTGGAAGACTCCTATGCTGGTCATCCACGGTGAGAAAGACTTCCGGGTACCTTACGGTCAGGGTTTGGCGGCGTTCAGCTATATGCAGCGCAACAATATCCCTTCGGAGTTGCTGATCTATCCGGATGAAAACCACTGGATCCTCAACCCCAATAACCTTGAGCAATGGTACGCCAAGGTATTGGGCTGGATGGACCGCTGGACCAAATAAAATAGGGAAAAGCCGAACCATAAAGAGTTAAATCCGACGACTTCAGGTTGTCGGATTTTTTGTGTCTATAAGTAAAAATTTGATATCAGCGACGGTTAATAGCCGTTTTTAATAGGATGTTTTGCTAACAGAGAAAACGCTATCTATACGACAAGCATAAAGGCGTCATTTTCTTGGGAATGAGATCTACTGTTAACTTCCGAATAAGGGGCCAATCATCTGATTGTTTTACCTATTTTAATGCTGTGTAGACTAATTTTTACGCCTGGGTTAATAATGTCCCCATTTATTCTTTAAGTTTTGATGCTAGTTATCTTGAATGAAGACCAACTATTGAAGTGAAGAATGGGAAGGGCAATAAAAATGCCGCTCACAATTGCGAACGGCATTTTATTTTTCCGCTGAATACTATCGACAGTCTTTATGCGGCTTGTTCTTCGCGGTTTTCCGGCTCCAGGCTCTGGGCCTTGAGTTCGGCGGGGTCAAAGTCATCCACGTTGATGGATTTCATTCGGCCGATTTCAGCGCGCTCCAGCAGGGCCACTTCAGCATCGCTCAGAACACCCAGCGCCTTGCCTTCGGCGGCCACTTTATCCAGCCACATGAAGGGCAGACGTTTGCCGGCAGCCTTACAGACTTTGTCATACAAGGGCTCTGCCGCCAGTATGTCTTTGAAGGTCTGCTCCTGAATACCTACGGCATTATTGTCGCAGGCTTCCCAGAATTGTCCCTTGCCCAGACGGTCACGGCTGGCGCAAGGGGTCTGCATTATCTTGGCTACCTTGTGGTCCAACACATCACTTGGGCGCTTCAGTGGTCGACCGAAGGGGAACAACACCAGGCGCAGCAAGCCGCCGAGGCCAGCAGGGAAGTTATCCAGCAGATCATCCAGAGAAGACTGCAACTTATAGAGCGCGTCTTCAACCGCCCACTGTACCAGTGGCAGATCTTCACTCTGACGGCCTTCATCCTGATAACGCTTGAGGGTTGCCGATGCCAGATACAGCTGGCTGAGCAAGTCACCCAGGCGGGCAGAGATCCGCTCTTTCCGTTTGAGGTTACCCCCTAAGGTCGCCATCGCCAGATCCGACAGCAAGGCCAGGTTGGCACTGAAGCGGTTCATATGCTGGTAGTAACGCTTGGTCTTGTCGGCAAAAGGCGCATTGGAGAAGCGACTGCCGGTGAGGCCCATCCACAGGCTGCGGATAAAATTACTTGTAGTAAAGCCGATATGACCAAACAGCGCCGCATCAAAGTTATTCAGGCCGCGGTTTACGTCGCTATCAAAGGCCGATTCCATCTCTGCCAGCACATACGGATGGCAGCGAATGGCGCCTTGACCATAGATAATCATGGAGCGGGTCAGAATGTTGGCCCCTTCAACCGTGATGGCGATAGGTGCCGCTTGATATCCGCGTCCCAGATAGTTGTTGGGGCCAAGACATACCCCTTTACCACCGTGAATATCCATGGCGTCGATAACGCATTTCTGCATTCTGTCGGTCAGGTGATATTTGACTATCGCCGAGATGACGGAAGGCTTTTCACCCAGATCAATACCTGTGGTGGTCAAGGAGGTTACAGCGTCCATCAGATAGGCGTTACCGCCGATGCGCGCCATTGGCTCTTCAATGCCTTCCAGCTTACCGATAGGCAGCTTGAACTGACGACGAATGCGGGCATAGGCACCGGTTGCCAAAGCCGCGGTTTTAACGCCACCGGCTGAGTTGGAGGGCAGGGTGATGCCGCGGCCAACCGACAGGCATTCCACCAGCATGCGCCAGCCTTGTCCCGCCATTTTCGGGCCACCTATGATAAAGCTCAGAGGAACAAACACCTCTTTGCCTCGGGTAGGACCATTTTGGAACATACAGTTGAGCGGGAAGTGGCGACGGCCGGTTTCCACACCTTCCACATCGGTCGGGATCAAGGCGCAGGTAATGCCCAGCTCTTCCTTATCGCCCAGCAGATGCTCGGGATCTTTAAGCTTGAATGCCAACCCCAAAACTGTGGCAACAGGTGCCAGGGTGATATAGCGCTTGTTCCAGGTCAGTTTCATCCCCAGTACTTCTTCACCTTGCCATTGGCCTTTGCAGACCACACCGAAATCCGGAATGGCGCCGGCATCTGAACCGGCCTCAGGACTGGTCAGGGCAAAGCAGGGAACTTCCAAACCTTTGGCCAGGCGGGGCAGGTAGTGATCCTGCTGCTCCGGGGTACCATAGTGCTGCAGCAGCTCGCCCGGGCCCAGTGAGTTGGGCACACCTACGGTCGAGGCCAGTTCACTGCTGACACCGGCCAGCTTTTGCAGTACCCGGGATTGGGCGTAGGCAGAGAATTCCAGACCACCGTACTTCTTCTTGATGATCATCGCAAAGAAGCCTTTGTCTTTGAGGAACTGCCATACTTCGGCAGGCAAGTCCGCCAATTGATGGGAAACCATATGCTGGTTAACCATGCGGCAGACTTCCTCCACAGGTCCTTCCAGGAAGGCATGTTCTTCGGCGCTCAGACGGGCAACCGGATAGTTGTGCAGCTTCTTCCAGTTGGGATTACCGGCGAAGAGATCGGCTTCCCACCAGGTAGTACCGGCTTCAATCGCCTCTTTTTCGGTAGAAGACATCTCCGGCATGATGCCGCGATAGAGTTTAAGTAATGGCCGGGTTATCACACTCTGCCTGAAGGCACTCAGGTTCAGCGGCAGGGCAATAACCAGGAAAATTATCCAGCTAATCAGTCCAGTTACATCCAGCAGGCTGCCTGCTGCCATGACCACTGCGGCGGCTATGGTTGCGGTCAGCAGGGATACTCTGAGGTACGCTGCTGCTCCTAAAACCAAGAGCAATGCCAGGATCCATAGTAGGGTAGTCACTGTTTGTTCTCCTTAATAAAACGACCACTTTATTCAGTGTAGAACGCCTCGCTTGAGGGCGATCAAGATCACAATTATAGTATGTGGTCAGACCTGTGTCGCAATAAAATTAAACCTAAGCGAAATCGAATACAAGCATTTTTCAAACAATTGTTTAAATTTTTTATTGCAAGCAATAATTCCCCTGCCGACACGGCTTGGCTACAATGCCGCAGATAATGAAATAACAGATTCAGTGACAGGAAAAACAAGATGTGTGAGCTGCTGGCGATGAGTGCCAATGTGCCAACGGATATTGTCTTCAGCTTTACCGGGCTGGCGGAGCGAGGCGGGGTGACCGGGCCTCATGTGGATGGTTGGGGGATCACCTTTTATGAAGGTAAGGGCAGCCGCACCTTCAAGGATGCCAGCCCCAGCAGCCAGTCCCATGTGGCAAGCCTTATCAAGTCATACCCGATCAAGAGTGAAGTGGTGGTCAGCCATATTCGGCAGGCCAATCGCGGTGAAGTCTCGCTGGAAAATACCCACCCCTTTACCCGCGAGCTTTGGGGGCGTTACTGGACCTATGCCCACAACGGCCAGTTGTCTGACTATGAGCAGAAGTTTCAAAGCGGCCGCTTTCAGGCCGTGGGTGACACAGACAGTGAACAGGCCTTTTGCTGGATAATGAGCCGTCTGGTCGAACGTTTCGGCGAATCCGAGCCGGACGATATTTTGCCCGTGTTTGAGTATGTGGCCCAGCTTGCCGAGGAGATCCGTACGCTTGGGGTGTTTAATATGATCCTCAGCGATGGCCGTTATCTGATGAGTTATTGCAGCAATAACCTCTGCTATATCACCCGCCGGGCGCCCTTTGGCCGGGCGCAGCTGATAGACACGGATGTGGTAATTGATTTCGACACCCAGACCACCCCCAAGGATGTGGTCACTGTCATAGCCACCCGGCCGCTGACCGGCAACGAAAACTGGCAGCTGTTGGCGCCGGGGGATTGGAAATTATTCCGTCTTGGCGAGCTGGTTATTGACTTCCGAGCCCAGGCTCAGCTTGGCTAACTTGATATCGAGCTGCTTGCTGCCTGACTCAAAGTGGGTCAGGCGCACCGGCAGCCAGCCGAGATCCGGCGCCATCCAAATAAAGGTCTGCCGCTTGCTGCTGTCGCGGACCACTTCCAGTTTCACCGTGTTATAGATGCCACTTGCCAGTGTCATCCGCTCCTTGCCGACTATCTTGAAACTATAGTCATCTATCTCGTTGTCCTTGACCAGCTCATAGGCCAGTGGCTCCTTGCCGGCGGCGAGATCCAGCCGAAACTGCAGCTGTACCATCAGGGCATCGTAGAGAGTGCCTGAATAGTCCAATTTGCTCTTTTCATCCTTGTAGCGACTGAAAATTTTGCCCTGCTCTTTGGCAAAGGCTATCTGCTCATTGAAGTTGGGGCCTGTACCGGTTCGCTGATGGCTGAAGCGCAGCGGCGTCAGTTGACCATCCTGATAGGTAAATTCACTGCGGATATGGCGTTTATCACTCAGCACCAAGAGGCTGAGATCGCTGTCCAACTTGTATTGATAGAAGTCGCCCTCTGGCGGCAACAGCATAAAACGGGCGCCACCGAGATTGATTTCGCCATAATTGACCTGATATTCGGCGGTATGGGGTGCCAGGGGGCTGGTCTGCGCCCATAACGGCAAGGGCAGTAACAGTATCAAGAGTAGAAGTGAACGGATCAAAGGCAGTCTCCTGTGGTTAAAACGGCATGGACAAGACCAGAGTGGCCATGTCCGGCCGCCACTCATATTCAGACAGGGCAATTCTGCCTTGGTTCACTTGTACGCCTTCGCTGCGCAGCAGGCTCATCTGTAGCTGAAATGCCTGGGTATCCTTGGCAAAGGAGATTTTCCCCTGACTGTTGATAACCCTGTGCCAGGGCAGCGCCAGGCTGTCTGGCGCCTGTTTCAGTGCCCGGGAAACATAGCGTGCCCGTCCAGGCAAGCCAGCATAGTCGGCAATTTTGCCATAGCTTGCCACCCGACCTTCGGGGATCAATGCAACTATGTGCCAAATCTTCTGCATTGGACTCAGTGGCGGGGCGCTCGTTTCCGGGGTCATCTTGGCTCCTGATACTATTGGCGCAAATTATAATACCATTCCATAGCTGAGGTTACTCACTTGGCAAAAGTGCCTCGGCGGCTCTGTGCTGCACACCCAAGGTTTGCCTTTTGATGCTTTTTCGCCATAATGGCGCCCATTGAACGCCAAGTCGAGTAAATTGAGAATATAACCCTATGGCAATTATGGATATTTTGACGGTTCCCGATCCCAGGCTCAAGCGTAAAGCCAAGCCTGTTACCGAAATAGAAGCCGTGCAGCCTTTCATCGATGATCTGTTGCAAACCATGTATCACACAGACGATGGTATCGGCTTGGCCGCGACCCAGGTGGGTAGTGAACACGCGATAGTCGTCATTGATATCTCAGAAGAGCGCAATCAACCTCTGGTGCTGATCAATCCGCAGATCACTGAGTCCAGCGGCGAATTTATCGGTGAAGAGGGCTGTTTGTCCATTCCCGGTTATCGCTCCAAGGTAAAACGCTTCGAGTCGGTCACTGTCAGCTATCTGGATCGCCAGGGCCAAGCCCAGACGATCCACAGTGATGATTTCCTGGCCATAGTGCTGCAACATGAAATCGATCATCTGCACGGCAAGGTATTTATCGAGCATCTCTCCCGCCTTAAGCAGGAGATGGCACTGAAGAAGGTGCGTAAGTATACCGCCTAAGCGATAGACTTAAGTTGGGCTTCGCTGCAGTTTGGCAGTTGCAGCGGCAGCTCAAGCAATATGCTCAAACCGCCCTGAGGCCGGTTAACCGCTTGGGCCGAGCCGCCCAGGAGCTGCATACACTGGCGCACAATCGCCAATCCCAGCCCATAACCTCCCTGAGAGCTGTGACGCGCTTCATCCAAACGGGTGAAAGGGTTGAACAAGGCTTCCAGTTGCTCCTTGGGGATCCCGGGTCCATCATCGCTGACACTCAGCTGCAGTCTGCTATCACCCAATTTGTCGTCACCCAACTGAGATACCTGGATTTCCACCCGGCAGGTTTCACCGGCATATTTGAGGGCATTGCGGCAGACATTTTCCAGCGCCCGCTTCAAGTAGGCCATATCGGTATGCAAAGTTTGCTCATCAATGGGGGCCTGTGCCCAGACTATGCTTTGCTTGGGGCCAGACTCAAACTCCAGATCCTGCAGCAGTGAGCGGCGTAATTCTGTCAGGGTAAAAGGCGCTGCCGTCAGCTTAATGAAGCCGTTGCTCAGGCGGCTGAAGTCTAAAATAGTGTTGATCAATTGCGCCATCTCTTCGCCCTGGCGTCTTAGCCTGGCAAGCGGTTGTTGATGTTCCTCCCCCAAGCGATTTTCCAGCAGGTGTAAGGCCAGCTCCTGCCGGGCAAGGGGAGTGCGCAGTTCGTGGGAGACATCCCTCAGTAACCGCTGCTGGGTCTGAATGCTCTTTTGCAGCTGCTCGGCCATATGGTCAAAGTCGGTCGCCAACTGGAAAAATTCCGGCTGCTTTAGTGAAAAATGGCCGGCAATCCGGGTATCGAGTTGGCCCTGTGCCAGCTGACGGGTGGCGCTGCGCAGTAAACTCAGCGGCTGGATCAGATAGCGGCTCAGCAGACGACTGAACAATAAGAGCACCAGTAGTCCTACCAGGATACGGATAAGCCAGAGGCTTTTATCCAGTTGCTGCGCCGGATGTAAAGAAGCGTTGAGTTGCACCACCAAGAGCAGGGGATTGTCCGGATCCAGGCTATTGCGTAGTGGCAGGCCTATCAAAGGTTTTTGCACCCTGTCCCCCATAGGTTGCTGCAACTGCCTGAGGAAATTGAGTTTGTAAACAAAGTGCGGGTGCATTTCCCGCTGACTCACCGCCTGCTGCTTGCTATCCAGTACATAGAGTACAAATGCCTGACGCCCCTCCCAATCCGCCAGTCCGGCTAGATCGCCCCTGAGGATATAGTCGTTGGCCTCATCGGCCAGTTGCTGTAACTGGCTTTGGGTCTGCTGGGGCAGCAGTAACAAGCGGTTTAGCAACATGGCTTCAATACCACTGGCGAGCAGCAGGATAAGCAGTAATGACACACCAAAATAGCCAAACAGTCGCCATTGGAGTTGGGAAAACAGGCCGGAAAAGGGCAGCAAGGCAAGCTCCTGAATTATTCGCTGAAGTCGAGAATATGTTTCGATAATCATTCTCATTTATTCTATCTCGGGTTAAGGCTTTGGCGCCAGCACGACTTGTCAGTTGGCTAAAGTTAGTTATACTGTATAAAAATACAGTATCGGTGTTTTTCATGTCTCTTTCAGCCAAAACTCACTCTGTAAAATCTGATCCAGCCAAATCTCAGGCCTTGAACGGTCTGCTGGAGCGTCGGGATCTCTGGTTGGGGCCGGGCAGTCAGGGCAAAATATTGGGGTATCCCAGTGGTTTTGAAACATTGGATGCGCAGCTCAGTGATGCCGGGTGGCCAAGGCAGGGCATTTGTGAGCTTTTCAGTCAGTCTCCTGGGCACGGGGAACTCAGCCTGTTGCTGCCTTTGATGCGTTATTTACTGCCGGCTCAGTGTGGCTCTCATTCGGAAATAAATCATTCGGAAAGAAGTCAGTCCAAAAGAAATCAGTCCAGAGGGGATGAGTCCAAAGATGCCATGATAATGCTGATAGCGCCGCCACTGCAGCCGCTGGCACAGAGTTTTGCCCAGCACGGTATTGCCGCCGAGCGTATTTTGTGGCTGGAATTAACCCAGCGTAAAGAGGTGCTCTGGGCCATGGAGCAAGGGCTGAGCAGCGGCGCCTGTCCCCTGGTGCTGGCTTGGCTGGACAAGCTGACACTGAGTGAGGCCAGAAGGTTGCAACTTGCCGCAGAGCAGGGCAAAGCTCTGGGAATTTGCCAGTTGCCTATGGCTCAGGCCGACAGCAATCATCCTGTCACCCTAAAGCTGGCTATCAGCGCGGCGGGCGTTAATACCGCCAAGCTGCAAATTTTAAAGCGTCGTGGGGGTTGGCCCGTCCCTGAATTGCATCTGCGTGGCTTGCCGGCACTGGCGCTTGAACTGCCCCATGTCGAGCCGGGCGTGGTAACCCTGAGAAGCGGCAAGGCGGCTCCCAATCATAGCTTCAGTAACTCGACTTGCTCAAATCATTCAAACCATTCCGGCAACAAGGTTAATGGCACTGTGCTTCACGACTCTGGTTTTCATGGCACTGTGCTTCACGGTCCTTGGGGGATGGCGCAGTCAAGGATTGCTGCCTCCAATGAATGCGCGCCTAATCCCTGGACGGCACGGCAAGTGTCAAACAAGCCCGCGGGGCTTTCCCCAAGCGCTAATCCGCAAACGGCCAATTCTCAAACTACTCAAAGCCAAGCCACTCAAAGCCATACTGCTCAGAGTCAAGAGGCTATCTGAGATGACCCAGGTATGGATGGGAGTCTGGTTTCCACAGCTATTGCTGCAATATCAGCGTTACCGCCTGGCTATGCTGGGCAATATGGCGGGCACTATTACCGGTACTATGACAGGTACTATGACCGACACTATGACTGGAAGTATGGCAGGCAGTGGTGCGGCTCAGGTTCAAACACGCGTTCAAACTCAGTTCCAAACCCAAAATCAACCAAAAGCAGTGCCAACCGCTGCGGCGTCAGAGCCTTTTGATCCCCAAGTCCCCATGGCCTTGTATGACAGCCGGAAGCTGGTCATACATTCGGCCTGTCCCGCCGCTCAAGCAAAAGGCGTTACAGCGGGGATGAGTGTCGGCAGCGCTCAGTCGCTGCTCGGAGAGTTGCAACTTTGGCCACTGCAGGAGGTGGACAGCGAGGCGTTGCGGGATTGGTTGTGTCAGTGGAGCTATGATTTCAGCGCCAGAATCTGGCCGCCGTTGTTATCCGGGCTTACTGAACAAGCTGCCCCATATGTGGCCGATGCGCGCTGGCCTACAGATACACTGCTGCTGGAAGTGGGATCCATGGTTAAACTGTTTGGCAGTTTGAGTGCCATTGTCGAGGCTTATCTCAACAAAGTCGCCGACTATGGTCTGGAATGCTCATTGGTGCTGGCACACAGACCGCTGGATGCGGCGATATTGGCGCGGCATACTCACGTCGGCATCAGCGCGGTATCAGCTGCCTTCATGAGCTCACCCACAGCTGAAAAAGCCGGGCGCCTCAAGGTGCATCACGGCTTACCGCCGGATTTACCACTGAATTTGCTGCCATTAACCCAAGAGGAGCGGCAACGACTCGGCGCGCTTGGCCTGACGACTCTAGCCATGCTTGATGCCTTACCCCTTGCCGAGTTGGGGCGGCGCTTTGGTCAAGGTTTGCTGCAGCTGCTGGCACAAATCCAGGGGCGCTTGCCCTGTTGCCGCAAGGGATATGAGTTACCCGAACAGTTTCAGGCAAGGTTGACCTTGCTGCATGATGTTGAGTGGGTTCAGGGATTGCTGTTTCCATTGCAAAAGCTGCTGGGGGAATTGGCAACCTATTTGCGGATCAGGCAGTTGGCGGTGCAACAGTTGGAGTTGTGGCTGAAGTTTCGCGAGCCAGAGCCCCCGGCGCTGCAACTGACACTCAACTATCCCTTCGGGGAATATCAACTGCAGGGGTTGTCTCAGCTCTGCCGTTTACAGCTGGAAGGATTGCAACTGCCGAGCCCGGTCGTCGATATTGAGCTGCGATCCAGGCAGTTTGTGTCGCAGCAGCTGGGCAGTCGAGAGTTGACCGAGTCCAGAGAAGGGCAGCAACAGGATGCCAATCAATTACTCGCCAGATTACAGGCCAGGTTAGGTAGCCATAAGGTGCGCTCTTTGGTGTTGGCGGCCGATCCCATGCCAGAACTGGCCAGCACTGCGGCTTCCCTGACTTGCTGGCCGCCACCGGCAAGGCCGCCCGTTCAGCCGTCGCTGGCATTGCGGCCTCTTTGGCTGCTGCAAGAGCCGCAAGCCATTGCTCCTGAAGCTGTGGAGCTGCTTAGGGGACCGGAAAGGTTACAGAGCCCCTGGCATTCAGGGTCTTTTCCCTGCCGGGATTATTTTCTTGCCCATCATAAGGAGAGCGGTGGTCTGTGTTGGCTGTTTCGCACCGCTAATGGGCTCTTTCTTCATGCTTGGTTCAGCTGATGTACGCCGAATTGCATGCTATTTCCAATTACAGCTTTTTGCGCGGGGCTTCTCACCCGGATGAGTTGGTGCAGCAGGCCGCCAAACTGGGCTATGAGGCCATAGCCATTACCGACGAATGTTCTCTGGCGGGTGTGGTCAAGGCGCATGAGGCCGCCAAACAAAGCAGTATCAAGCTGATTGTCGGCGCCGAATTCCACCTGCCGGAAGGCTGCCTGGTGCTGCTGGCAAAAAATCGCCGGGGCTATGGTCTTATCAGCACTCTGATAACTAAAGGGCGGCGCCGGGCCGAAAAGGGCAAGTATCGGTTAACCCTGGATGACTTTGCGACCATTGACCGCGGCTGCTTTTGCCTGTGGCGGCCGCCATCAGTGAGCGAGTTGCTGGCGCAAGCCGACTTGCAAAGCACTGAGCACCAGAGTCTTGGTCAGCAGAATGTCGATCATCAGAACTCTACAAACCAGGGAATAGGCAACCAGAGCCCAAGTCAGCAAACCCCTTGGCTGACGCAGCTGCAGCAGCGCAGTCTGGCACAGTTGAATATCCTGGCGGCACGGGTCAAAGCCGCGTTTTCACTGCCGCTTTATCTCTTGATGGAGCGGCAACTGCAACCCGGAGAGGCCTGGTATCTCGAGGCCTGTGAGGCGCTGTCGAGTCATTTTTCCCTTCCTTGTGTCGCCGCCGGTAATGTGCAGATGCATCTTGCAGAGCGGCAAAGGCTGCACGATGTACTCAGCTGTATCCGCCATGGCTGCGCCGTGCCCATGGCCGGCGAGCTGTTATCAGGCAATGCCGAAATGGCGCTTAAGCCGATAACCGCTATGGCCAGGCGTCACCCTCAAGCCTGGTTGGCAAGGAGCTGTGAGCTGGCGTCCCGGTGTCATTTCAGTCTGGATGAACTCAAGTATGAGTACCCGGCCGAGTTGGTGCCAAGCGGCCTAAGTGCCAGTGAATATCTGGCGCAAGAGGTGGAAAAGGGCGCCCGCAGGCGTTTTGGCGAGGCGGTTCCACCTGAAGTGCAGACTCAGTATCGGCGCGAGCTCAAGCTGATTGCCGAGCTCAATTACGAATACTTTTTCCTGACTATCTATGATCTGGTCTGTTTTGCCGCCAGGCAAGGGATACTGCATCAGGGACGAGGTTCGGCCGCCAACTCTGTGGTCTGTTATTGCCTCGGGATCACCGAGGTGGATCCCACCAAGGTCAACATGCTGTTTGAGCGTTTTATTTCCAAGGAGCGCCATGAGCCGCCGGATATCGATGTCGATTTTGAACATGAACGCCGCGAAGAGGTGATCCAGTATATCTACCAAAAATATGGCCGCGAGCGTGCAGCCCTGGCCGCCAGTGTGATCAGTTATCGTTTCAAGAGTGCCATGAAAGATGTTGGTAAGGCCCTGGGGCTTAGCGAGCAACGGCTGGATGAGCTGATAGGCGCTGTCGATCGCCGCGATCCGCAAGTGTCTTGGCAGCAGCAGTTGCAACAAGGCAAGCTGTTGCCACAACAAGGTTTGGGGCAGTGGTTGTTGCCGCTGGTGGAGACCCTGATGGGTTTTCCAAGGCACTTGTCGCAACATGTCGGCGGCTTTGTGATTTCGGCCGGGCCATTGGCCGAGCTGGTGCCGGTAGAGAATGCCGCCATGGCCAAGCGCACTGTGATCCAATGGGACAAGGATGATCTCGAGAGTCTGGGGCTGTTAAAGGTCGATGTATTGGCGTTGGGAATGCTGACCGCGATCCGCAAATGTTTCGAGTTGATCTCCCGTCACATTCGTCCCTTTGCCATGTCGGATATTCGCTGGGAAGATCCGGCCGTCTATCGTATGTTGCAGCAGGGCGACAGCATGGGGGTGTTTCAGGTGGAGTCGCGAGCCCAGACCAGCATGCTGCCCAGGCTTAAACCCGCCTGTTATTACGATCTGGTAATACAGATAGCCATAGTGCGCCCGGGTCCGATTCAAGGAGACATGGTGCATCCCTTTCTGCGCCGCCGTGATAAAATCGAGCCGGTCACTTTTCCTTCGGCCGAGGTGGAAGGCGTGTTGTCACGCACTATGGGGGTGCCCATTTTTCAGGAGCAGGTGATCCAATTGGCCATGGTCGCCGCCGGTTTCAGTGGCGGGGAAGCCGATCAGCTGCGCCGCGCCATGGGAAGCTGGAAACGCAGTGGCGAGCTGGAGCAATTTGAACACAAGCTGCTTCAGGGGATGACGGCCCGAGGCTACAGTGACACCTTTGCCAGGCAGATATTCAGCCAGATCCGCGGCTTCGGCGAATATGGTTTCCCCGAGTCTCATTCGGCCAGCTTTGCGCTCCTGGCCTATGTTTCGGCCTTTCTCAAACACTATTACCCGGTGGCGTTTTGCTGCGCCTTGCTCAACAGTCAACCCATGGGTTTTTACAGCCCGTCACAGCTTATTCAGGATCTTCGCCATCATGGTGGTTTGGTGTTGCCGGTTTGTATCAACCTCAGCCAGTGGTACAGTACGCTGGAGCGACAAACCGATGGCTCTTTGGCACTGCGCCTCGGGTTCAGGTTGGTCAAGGGATTATCCGAGCACAGCGCCGCCAAGATAGTCGCGGGCCGGGGCGAGGGCTTTACCCACTTGTCGCAGTTGGCGGCTCTGGCACTGCCAAGGCGTGAGCAGGAGGCGCTGGCCAGCGCCAACGCCTTTGCTACCCTGGGCGGCGATCGCCATCAGATCAGGTGGCAGTTGGCCGCTCGTCAGCAGAGTTTGCCCTTGTTTGAGCAGCCGGACGAGGCCGATTTTCGCCCTGAAACCGCCTTGCCTGAGGTCACTGAAGTCGATGCCTTGCTGGCCGACTACGCCTGTACCGGGCTGACCCTGGGGCGTCATCCTCTGGCACTGCTCAGAGAGCAGGGGTTACTCGGCAAGTGTCACAGCGCCGCCTCTTTGTGGCAGTGCCGTCATGGCCAGAATGTAACTGTGGCCGGGCTGGTGGTCGGCAGGCAAAGGCCTGGCACCGCCAGTGGAGTCACCTTCATCACCCTCGAAGATGAAACCGGTAATGTTAATCTGGTGGTATGGAGTGATACGGCCAGGGCCCAGAGACAGGCTTATTTGAGCGCCAGGATCCTCAAGGTGAGCGGGGTTGTGGAATTTTCGTCCGGCGTATTGCATCTGCTGGCCGGTCGGCTGGAGGATATCTCGGGCAGTATGCTCGCGCTGGTGGTAAACTCGCGGGATTTCCATTAGCCGATAACCCATTTTAAGCTGCAACTGCCTGTGAAAATAATCCTGCTGACCCATGAAAGAGAGCTGAATCGAGCCAGTAACACAGCCACCCTGGCGCTTAATGCTTATCCGACTCTCTGTAAGCGGGTACTGTGGGCGCGTAAAGCCCCGGATGCTTGGTTAATGGAGCACTTGTCTTTGGGGCGAACCGCCTTACTCTATCCGCAAACCGAAGAAAATACTTCCGAAGAAAGCATTTCGCGAGCTCAAGCTGCAAATGAAAGCCCAAACTTAAGCCAAAACCAAAGCCCAAGTTCAAACCCAAACCAAAGCCCGGTTCAGGGCGCAACCTGGCCTCAAGACGTTGCTCAGAATTTAAATTCGCTGGTCATACTCGATGCAACCTGGCAGGAGGCCGGCAAGATGTATCGCCAAAGCCCCTATCTGCAGTTGCTTGCCAGAGTCGAACTGCAAGCAGAGCAGGGCTCGGCGTTTCGCTTACGGCGCAATCAGCGCCAGGGCGGGTTATGTACCTTGGAATGTATTGCGGCTGTTTGGCAAAACTTGGGGGGAGACTATAGTATCGCCGCCAGGCGGTTACTCAGTGAGTTTAATCAATGGCAGGCTGAAATAAGAGCTCCGGCCTAGCTGCACTAGAGTTGGCACAGCAAGCCGGAAGCCGTCTCTCTACGGCGGCACTGAGTTAAGTCTATTCGCCTGCGTTAGATCACCGTCAGATAAACACACAGGAAATGGCAAACGGCGCCGCCCAACACAAACAGATGCCAGATGGCATGATTGAAAGGGATCGCCTTGGTAGCGTAGAAGATCACCCCCAAGCTGTAGCTCAGCCCCCCTGCCAACAGCAAGTTGAACCCGGCTGTTGACAGGTTATCGATAAGCTCAGGCAACACGGCGACGCAGAGCCAGCCCATGGCCAGATACAGCACCAGGCTCAGCGCCTTGAATCTGTGAATAAAGCAGCTCTTGAACACTATTCCCCCCAATGCCAACGACCAGATGGCCACCAGCACCCATTCCTCCTGGGCATCGGCCAAAGTAATTAACATCAGCGGGGTATAGGTTCCGGCGATCAACAGATAGATGGCGCAGTGATCCAGCATCTTGAGGCGTCTTTTCCACACTGGGTGCGGAATACTGTGATACAGGGTTGAGCAGAGAAACAGCAGGATAATACTGCTGCCATAAATAGTTACACCTGTTAACTGAATGGCGTCCAGCGAATGCCAGCCTTTGAGCAACATCAACACCAAGCCCAGAATGCCGGCAATCACCCCCAAACCATGGCTGACGGCATTGGCTATCTCTTCATTTAGACTATATCCAGTTGAAAATTGGCTATTAAATTGAGATGCAGTGACTGAAGCTTTACTGTTGGACATGATTGACTCTTCTGGTTCGACCTCATTGAAAGTGAGTCTAACAGCACCACAGGACTCTGGCTAGATAAAAATGTACAGCTGTTCGCTGAGATAAATTTATTTTTTGAACCGTATCGTCTGCATTTTTTACCAACGTCTAATGTTGCACCTTAACAACTCATTGCCCGGCTTCCAAGTTGCTTTTTACAGTTATTTTGTTCAGAGGATCCCGTCAGCCTTATTAGACAAAGGGATTACCTGTTTTGCTTGAAGCCATCGATTTGAGTTTGTAGCGTAAATTGCTTTTCAAACAAGGGAATGAACTTTTTGCCGAGGGTTTTCTCTAACACTGAGTTTACATTTGGCGACGGATAAATCAGCGGCTTATGCCTCATCTTCCAGACAAGTTTATTGCCCGCCGAGACAAAAGCCCGGCGGCAATGGCAAGCTTGAGCATCAGCATTCCGTCTAGGGATGCTGCCTTTGAGCTTGGTCTGGCTGAAATCATTAATCCCTGTTCCTGCCAACCAAGCCATTCTCAATCAAATTCGATTGCCCCTTTCTTTGCCCAATCGCCTTTTAGTCAACAGCTTGGGTTTCAACCCCAATGCCTGGCGCAAGTTGGCATGGCTAAAAAAGCAGAGCAGGGGGATGGTGAGGCAAAGGGCAACGCCTTCAGCAGTTGGACTGCGGCGGGAGCCGCGCACTTATTACTATTGCTGGGGTTATCCTGGTTTTGGCAGCAAGCAGAATGGCAAAGAGTGGTGACAGAGCCTGCCAAACCCAAGGCGCTGCAATCCTATCTGTATTTCAGTCAGCCCAGCCCAAAACCGTTAACGCCAGCGCCGGAAGCCTTGGCCGAAGAAGCAATAACCCAGCCCAAGGAAGCGATAGAGGTTAAAAAAGCTGACTCAAGCAAGCGTTCTGAGCCACAAAAAACCGAGCAAAAAACTCCACAAGGCAGGGTTCAAAACCAGAAAGAGCAAAGGATCCCCAAGACTCGGGAGCAAAGCGTTAAGCCTATTGGTAGAGTCATTGAAGAAACGAAAAATGCAGCCGTATCTGCGCCAGAGCGAGCAAATGACTTTAGACCACAGCCGGCAGAGCAAGCTCAGCTGGACTTCAGTTCAAACGCATTAAAGTCTGCCCGAAAAGTATTGCAACACTCGCAACAGCAGGCGCTGCAACAGTTATCACAGCAATATGCGGATAAGGCCACGGGACGTAAGAGCCTCAGTGAAATGGATGGGGAGATGGAGGTGCTTTGGGTCAATGACGCCGATGATTTCAGCAAAGTGGCCAGTCTGGATCTGCCGCTCGACCCCAACCGTATCGTCAAGGATGGTGATACCTGCTATCGGGTCGTCAAGGTGCCGACTCCGCTCAATCCCTACGCCGAAAACTTGGGGTTTCCATTTAAGTGCGGTCAGACAGAGATGGAAAAAGCACTCAAGGAGGCGGTAGCCAGCCGTCTAAAGCGGCTTGGCAAGTGAGTTTTGCAATCAATTTATTTGATTTAAAATAAATTTACAGTCCAATTGTTTTAAATATTCCCATTTAATTCAAATGATTAAATTGTGATTTTAATGGATTCAACCCTGTGGCTCGTTTTGCTGTTGGGCTTGTTTCCCGCTTCGGCTTGTGCTTATACTCGGCAGCAATCTTGTCGGAGTGCCCTCTGGGCTGAGACCGTTTATTCGGGATCCGTTGAACCTGATCAGGCTAGCACCTGCGAAGGAAACAAGCATTCAGCTGCAGCATTACCGCAGCCACTGCGAGCAAAAATCTATGCCAAAGGCTTTAAAGAGCCGAGGCGATATCTGGCTTCTCAAGCGGACATTGAACTGACCTGAAACCACGAGGTCAGTCCGCCAACACCGCCGGAGGAGGACTCCAAATCAAGGAGTTTAACCAGTCAGCTCGCGCCGCTTATTATTCAACTCTCCTGACAAGCAATTTCATTTTCCAAAAGAGTGAGCTTGCTTATGTCAAATCGTCAATCCAATCGTCGTCAAACCCGTGAGGCCGCCCAGGCCTTTATCGATAACCTTAAACCTTTACAGCATCCCAATTCACAGAAGCTGTTCGTTCAGGGCTCCCGGGCCGATATTCAGGTAGCCATGCGCCAAATCAGGCAGACAGACACCCGAATACCAACCCAAGATGGCAGCGAGCAATTTGAACCCAATCCCGCTGTGTGTGTTTATGATTGTGCCGGCCCTTATTCAGATCCCAACGCGGCTATCAATGTGCGCCAGGGCCTGGATAAATTGCGCCAGGGCTGGATCCTAGAGCGTGATGATACGCAAGAGCTGACTTCGGTCAGCTCCAGTTTTACCCAGCAGCGGCTGGCGGATGAAGGGCTGGATCATCTGAGATTCGACGCTTTGCCCAAACCGCGCCGGGCCAAGCCGGGTAAGCGGGTGACCCAATTACATTACGCCCGCGCCGGCATTATCACTCCTGAAATGGAATATATCGCCATTCGTGAAAATATGGCCCGGGCCAACGAAGCGCTTGCCAAAGATCCGCAACTGGCCCGCAAGGCCAAAGGAGAAGCCTTTGGCGCTATAGTTGCCACGCCGATAACCCCTGAGTTTGTCCGCAGCGAAGTGGCCCGTGGCCGCGCCATCATTCCCGCCAACATCAACCATCCTGAAGCCGAGCCTATGATTATCGGCCGCAACTTTTTGGTGAAGGTCAACGCCAATATCGGTAATTCGGCAGTGACCTCTTCTATCGAGGAAGAGGTGGAAAAACTGGTGTGGGCCACCCGTTGGGGCGCCGATACGGTAATGGATCTGTCTACCGGCCGTTATATCCACGAAACCCGCGAATGGATAGTGCGCAACTCGCCTGTGCCCATAGGTACCGTGCCCATCTATCAGGCGCTGGAAAAGGTCAACGGCATTGCCGAAGATCTCAGCTGGGAAGTGTTTCGCGACACCCTGATAGAGCAGGCCGAACAAGGGGTGGATTACTTCACCATTCATGCCGGGGTCTTGCTGCGCTATGTGCCCATGACGGCCAATCGGGTGACCGGCATGGTGTCCCGTGGCGGCTCCATTATGGCCAAGTGGTGCCTGAGCCATCATAAGGAAAACTTCCTCTACAGCCATTTCCGCGACATCTGTGAGCTTTGCGCCGCCTATGATGTTTCTCTGTCGCTCGGTGACGGCATGCGCCCCGGCTCGATTGCCGATGCCAACGACGAGGCTCAGTTTGCCGAGCTGGAAACCTTGGGTGAGCTGGTGAAAATCGCCTGGGAATACGATGTGCAGACCATAATCGAAGGGCCGGGCCATATTCCTATGCAGCTGATCAAGGAGAATATGGACAAGCAGCTTGAGTACTGTGATGAGGCGCCTTTCTACACCTTGGGGCCCCAGACCACGGATATTGCGCCCGGCTATGATCATTTCACCTCTGGCATAGGCGCGGCGATGATTGCCTGGTACGGCTGCGCCATGCTCTGTTATGTGACCCCCAAGGAGCATCTGGGTTTACCTAACAAGGAAGACGTTAAACAAGGGCTTATTGCATACAAAATTGCGGCGCATGCCGCCGATGTCGCCAAGGGACATCCAGGTGCCCAGCTGCGCGACAATGCGTTGTCCAAGGCCAGATTCGAGTTTCGCTGGGAAGATCAATACAACCTGGGGTTGGATCCCGATACCGCCCGGGCGTTCCACGATGAATCTCTGCCTCAGGAGTCTGCCAAGGTGGCGCATTTTTGCTCCATGTGCGGACCCAAGTTCTGCTCGATGAAAATCACCCAGGATGTACGCGACTATGCTGCGTCTCTGGCTGCGTTTCAGGTGGCTTCGGGGGATTCGTCAGGGGCAGACTCGGCAGAGCGCCAAACCGAGCCTGTGCAGGCTGAAGAACTGACGGCACAGCCGCTGGAAGTCCTGGATGCCGAGGCGGGGATGGCGCGGATGTCGGCGCAGTTCAAGGCCGCTGGCAGCGCCCTGTATCATCCGGCTACAGCAGCCGAAAAGTCCTTGTCCAATCCCAAGTCCAATCCCGAGCCAGAGGCTACACGCTATGAAGAGGAAGCCTGAAATGGCGGCTGATAAAAGGCCGATAGTCTGGAGCATAGCCGGCTCAGACAGTGGCGGCGGCGCAGGGATCCAGGCCGATCTGGCCACCTTGAGTAATCTTGGCTGTCATGGCTGCTCTGTCATCACCACTTTGACCGCCCAGAGCAGTGTGGCAGTGACGCTAACCGAGGCGGTGAGCGAGGAGATGTTGCTGGCGCAACTCAATGCTCTGCTCGGTGACTTGCCGCCCAAGGCGATAAAAATCGGTTTGCTCGCCAATCAAGCGCAGCTGCAGCAGCTTTGTGACTGGTTGGCTCGGCACCTGCCTGATGTTCCTTTGGTGGTCGACCCCGTCATGGTGGCCAGTTGCGGCGATGCTCTCTCAAAGAGCACTGCAACGGGCGCAGCGCGGCTGGATTACCGGCCGCTGGCGGCGCTCTCCACTGTGCTGACCCCGAATATTCACGAGCTGGCGTTGCTGAGTCGCAGCGATATTCATGACTTTTCTTCCTGGCAAGATGCGGCAACTTGCCTGGCAAACGAACTGCCTTGCCATCTCTTGGCCAAGGGCGGGGATTTCGAGGCGGGGATCGCGCGCGGCCTGGCAGAAGACTTACTGCTTTTTAAAGACTTGCCTCACAGCTCCGGGTTGCATCAACGGCAGGGGTTTGTGTTGGCGAGCCCAAGACAAGCATCCAGCAACAACCATGGCAGCGGTTGCACGCTATCCAGTGCCATAGCGGCATTTTTGGCCCACGACTGGATCTTGCCCGATGCGCTGATCCTGGCCAAGGCCTATATCAATGGCGCCTTGGCGCAAAGTTATCGGGTAGGCCGTGGTCCCGGCCCCTTAGGTCGCCCCGGGGCTTGTCTGGCCGCCGAGCTTATGCCTGTCATCTGGCCGCTGGAGGATTATCCCTGGGCCAACCCAGCCCAGGTGCTCGGCGCCCCTTGGCTTGCAGCGCCAACCTCTGCTGATGCTGTTAGTGCTAAAGGCGTTGGTGTTAAAGGCGTTAGTGCTGAAGGCTTTAAAACACTGCCCCATAATCTGGGTATCTACCCGGTCGTGGCCGATGTCGAATTGCTGGAAGCCTTACTCAAGGCAGGTTGCCGCACTATTCAATTGCGGCTCAAGCAGGAAGTACAACCAGGTTCGAGCGCCGAGCAGGCGATCATTCGCGCCATCGCGCTCGGGCGCCAATATCAGGCGCGGGTGTTTATCAATGATCACTGGCAACTGGCCATTGCCCACGGCGCCTTTGGCGTGCATTTGGGCCAGGAGGATCTCAGCCAGGCATCCCTTGAGGCCATCCAAGGGGCCGGTCTGGCGCTGGGGTTATCCAGTCATGGTTATTTCGAGGCGCTGCTTGCATTGCGCCACAGGCCCAGTTATCTGGCCCTCGGGCATATTTTTGCTACCAAGACCAAAGTCATGCCATCTCTGCCCCAGGGACTGGCGCGCCTAGGCGCCTATAGCGAAACTTTCGGCTCCTTGGTGCCGACGGTCGCCATTGGCGGCATTGACGAGCATAACCTTGATGCCGTCAAGCATACCGGAGTGGCCAATGTCGCCGTGGTGCGGGCCATTACCGAGGCCGCCGAACCGGTAACGGCATTTAGGCGCCTGACACAAAGCTGGTTAGGGCGAGCAGCCACGATTGCAAGCGGGATTAGCTATGCTCAACAAAATGCCGGGCTGAGCGATCGCGACTTTATCCGTTACGGTAGCCAGTTGCTGCTGCCCAGAGTCTCAGAAGCGGGGCAGCTTGCCTTACGGGCCAAGACGGTCGCCATAGTGGGGCTCGGAGGCCTTGGTCATCATCTGGCGCGCTCTTTGGCCGCCGCCGGAGTAGGGCGTCTCATTCTTATCGATCCCGATATTGTCGAGCTGGGTAATCTGCCGAGGCAACTGCTCTACAACGAGCAGGATATTGACCGTTTGAAGGTCGACGTGGCCAAGGAAAAGCTGGGGCGCGATTATCCAAACTGCCTGATTGAGATTGAGCCCGAACTGTTTGGCCCCAAGAGCGCGGAGCTTATTCGTGAGGCGTCACTGGTATTGGATGCCAGCGATAATTTCCTTTGCCGTCATAACCTTAATCGAGCCTGTGTGAAGCTGGGCAAAGAGTTGATTGCGGCGGCGATCAGCGCCGATTCCGGCCTATTGTGTCATACATCCCCTTGGCTTAACCCCGAGGCGGGCTGTTATGAATGCCTGTTCCCGCGGGATAGCACAGGCTCGGGGCGCTGCCGCGACATGGGGGTGCTGGGTCCTGCGGTGCAAACCCTGGCGGCGATGCAGTCGCTGGCAGCCATCAATACTCTGCTTGGAGAGCGCAGCACCCTGGGACGGCTCATCAGCTTGGATTGCCGAACTTTAAGCGTACGTGAGGCTGCGCTTTGCGCCGACCCGGCATGTCTTTGCTGTCAAACCCAATCTCAGGCTGGAAATCAAACCGAAGCCCAATTTATGACAGGGCGCCCTGAGCTTAGCCGTGAGGAGAATTGCGATGCAAATTAAGATAAACAATCAAGTCAAAGAGTTGCCTGAGGCTATGACACTGTTACAGCTGCTCGAGTGGTGTGAGATAGCGCCTGGCAGCGTGGCGCTGGTACGTAATGGTGCCGTAGTGCCCAGATCTCAGTGGCCAGAGCTTGAATGTCAAAGCGGAGACAGTCTCGAGCTGTTTTCCGCCGTTGCCGGAGGTTGATATGTTGCAAATTGGCGAGTTTGAATTTCAATCCAGGCTGTTTGGCGGCACCGGCAAGTTTGCTTCGGCAGAGCTGATGCAACGCTCGCTCGTGGCCAGCGGCGCCGAGTTGGTCACAGTGGCGATGAAGCGGCTCGATTTTAACCAGGATAGCGATGAATTGCTGGCACCGCTCAAAGAGCGCGGCGTGCAGCTGCTGCCCAATACCGCCGGGGCCCGCAATGCCAGGGAGGCAATTTTTGCTGCCGAGCTGGCGCGGGAGATGCTGGGCACTCAACTATTGAAGCTGGAGATCCATCCGGATCCCCGTTATCTATTGCCGGATCCGGTAGAAACACTGGAAGCGGCCCGAGTCTTGTGCGCCGAAGGCTTCACTGTTCTGCCTTATGTGCATGCCGATCCCGTGCTGTGCTTGCGCCTCGAAGAGGTCGGCTGCGCCGCCGTGATGCCGCTTGGCAGTCCCATAGGTTCCAATCAGGGGCTGGCCACAGAACCCTTTTTGAAGATCATCATAGAGCAGGCCAATGTGCCTGTGGTGGTGGATGCCGGGATCGGCGCGCCGTCTCAGGCGATGCGGGCGATGGAGTTGGGGGCCGATGCCGTGCTGGTTAATACTGCCATCGCCTCCAGCTTGGATCCCGTGACCATGGCGGGTTGCTTCAAAGATGCGGTGCGCGCCGGGCGAGCGGCCTATCATGCCGGACTCGGGGCCATCAGCAATCGAGCCCAAAACACCAGTCCGCTGACCGGTTTTCTCAATCTGGGAGAAAACCATGGCTGACTTTCTTGAGCGTTTTACCGCTATCGACAGAGATCTATTGCGCCTTGCTATTGCCAGTGTCAGCGCCGCCGAGGTTGAGCGCTGTCTGGCGCGGCCCGAGACGATAGCGCACAATCCCTCGGCCTTGCCCGTTCTCTTGTCACCGGCGGCCCGGGAGTTTCTCGAGCCTATGGCGCAGCTCTCTGCTGCGCTCACCCGCAAGAAGTTTGGCGCCAACATAGGTCTCTATGCGCCGCTCTATGTTTCCAATCTGTGCGCCAATGATTGCGACTATTGCGGTTTCAGCATGAGCAATAAAATTCGCCGCAAGACCCTAAGCCAGGCCGAACTGGATGCTGAAATTGCCATTCTCAAGCAGCGTGGCTTTGATTCTGTGTTGCTGGTTTCCGGCGAACATGAAACCAAGGTAGGGCTGGATTATTTTGCCCAGGCGCTTTTGAGGCTCAAGCAGGACTTCAGCTATCTGGCGATTGAAGTGCAGCCCCTCGCCGAAGCGGGCTATCGACGCCTTGTTGATGAGGGACTGGATGCCGTGATGGTATATCAGGAGACCTATCAGCCCGCCACCTATGACCGCCATCATCTCAGAGGCAATAAAAAGGACTTTGGTTTCAGGCTCAATACCCCGGACAGGGCCGCCAGGGCCGGGGTCGACAAGATAGGCCTGGGGGTCTTGCTCGGGCTGGATGATTGGCGCCTGGACTCGGCACTGATGGGATTGCATCTGGACTATTTGCAGCAAAAGTACTGGCGTAGCCGCTTCAGCGTGTCGCTGCCAAGGCTCAGGCCGTGCGTTGGCGGAGTAACGCCGGCTGTGACCCTGGATGATGCCGGACTGGTGCAGCTAATCTGCGCCATGCGCTTGTTCAGCCCGGCGCTGGAGTTGAGTCTCTCTACCCGGGAGAGCGCCTCACTCAGGGACAATCTATTGCCCCTTGGGATCACTCATGTGAGTGCCGCCAGCTCAACAGAGCCAGGTGGTTACAGCAATCCCAAGTTGCAGCTGGATCAGTTCCAGATAAGTGATGAGCGAACCGTCCCTGAGGTGGTCAGCGCCATTCGAGCGCAAGGCATGCAACCTGTGTGGAAGGATTGGGACGCGAGCTGGTTGGCGGGTACGTCCTTTACAGTAACCCATCAAGGTGCATGAACCTTTCGGGCTGTACATTTACACTGAATTGGCCAATAATCGTTCAAAGCTGTGGCTAAAATGGTAGTAACTGATTTTAACCACAGAACGAAAATCCACAGTCCAATACAGACAAGGGGCAATCATGCAAATTCCATCGGCTTTTTCGGCGGGAGTTCAAGGGCTGCAAAGCGCCCAGTCCGGCCTGACTCAGGCAACAGTGGATATCGCTCGTCCGGCACCTGCGCAGCAGGCCGATTCGGCCCGCCCGGTTGAGGAGGCAGACAAAACCTCGGCACTGGTATCGGCATTGGAACCCAAGGCCCAGGGGCAAGCTTCAGTAGAGGTGATTGAACGCGCATCCGACACCTTGGGCAGTATCATAGATATCGAGGTGTAATATATGGTTGGCGCGCTGGCCGGCGCGGGGCTGACGGCAACAGCCGTGTCCCGGCGGCCAAGCTCGTCAATTGCCAACTTAAGCAGTGGCAGCTCCATAAACCAATCGCCTATCAGCGCCAACCCTGCCGGTAAAATCTCCGCCACTCAAAATCCCTCTCAGGTAAGTGGCGTAAAGCCAAGCCCAATAAACCTGAGCCCAATAAACCTGAGCTCGGGAAATCAAAGCCCAATCAATACAAGCCCAGCCAATACAAGCGCACTCAATACAAGTTCAGTCAATTCAAGCCCGCTCCAAGGTTCAACCGCGCAACATTCAGAGCCACAAACTGTAAAGCCGCCGCGGGAAGCACTGGTCAGTTTGACTAAAGGAGCCCTGGGGGCGGCAGCCTTGTCCAGCTCAGGCCATTGGCATGGAGAGGTTCAAGCATCGATGCCGCTCGTGGGGACATCGGCTCAAGCATCTGCCTTTTCCGGCAAAGGGGCTGACATTGTCGGCGGCCCTGCGATACCAGTGACTTTAGCGGGAGAAGCGCCTGAGGTTCCCGCTTTTAATGGCAAAAATACTTCCGCCAACTCTATGAGTGGGGCAGAGCAGGCTTCCGGCAGCTCTTCGAGTCGCTCATCAAGCCAGGCTGGCAGCGAAGTAAAAGAAGGGGACGACAGGGCGGCTCGTCAGTCAACCGGGGAGCCGAATACGGCAAGCTCCGCCGAACCCAAGCCGGATGAGGCGCAACAGAAACAGCAGCAGAACCGTGAGAGTCGTGAGCAACAGGCGCTTGAGCGGGAAATTGACTCCCTGATGAAGCGCGATACCCAGGTGCGCTCCCATGAACAGGCTCATGCTGCAGTAGGCGGGATCCATGCTGGACAACCGGCATTTGAATTCGAGAAAGGACCCGATGGCAAACGTTACGCGGTGGAAGGTGAAGTTCAGATAGATGTCTCTGTGGTGAACGGCGATCCGCTGGCGACCATGGCGAAAATGAAACAGGTCTATGCGGCGGCGATGGCACCTGTCGATCCTTCCATGGCCGATATCCGGGTTGCCGCCGAGGCGATGCGTAAATATAACCAGGCAAGGGAAGACGCCGGAACCCAGAGACTTGCCGCCGCGCCAAAGCCTGAGCTGAGTCAAAACCTGTTGGGAGCCGCGGATCCGGCGGCTGAAAAGTCCGGGCCTTCCTTTTATCCCAAGGCTGGCGACTCTGCAAACTTCCCCATAGGCCTGTCTCGTTTGATGGGCGCCATAGCGCAGCAGTCAAATGCCTTGAATGAACAGGCTTTCAGTCCACCCAAGGCCGAATTGCAGCTTGAGTCGGGTTCAGTTGCCGATGTGATAGCCGCTGAGCAGCAACAGGCGCAGCGCATTCGGGATGAGAGTCGTTAGTGCTTCACATATCTTCAAGGCTAATTTGAGTTCGGCGAGAGCGCGGCATAATAACCTCCTTGTTAAATGCTTAAACAAAGGATAGTCGGAGGCTAACTACTGCGCTATTAATACTGGGAGTCCATATTCTCGTGGCCTTGTTAACCAAAATTAGCGAAAAAAATTAAGCCACCCACTGTAAAACAATAACTTAATCTTCTTTCTGTCTGTATTCAAGCACCGGTAGGGGATTTGAGTACGCTGAGGCCGAAAGATATCCA
>NZ_JBKORL010000051.1:0-13559 GCF_047314525.1 Shewanella sp. BJSY2023SW007
GATTTTGCTAATGAAGCGATGTCGGGATGATTCATGATCTGGCAGCTGAAAAAGTGTTGGCTAATTAGATCACATAATTAAAGAGATTGGTATTACATAGAGCCGGCTTTGAAGTCTGAAAACGGCCGTAATAAGGCATTAGGTACGACAATAGCCGGCAGACTCGTTACGGTATTAGTTGAGTGTCGGCGCTGCTTTTTTATTGTGCAGCACTTCCAACATTCTATCTTCCAACTGGAAGCGGGTCTCCAGAGCGTGCACTAATTCGGCGAGATCTTTATCCAGCTGATAGAGTAGATCGTCGCTTTCCAGCTCGGAATATTTATCACTGAAGTCCAAGGCTTGATCTGTAGTCTCGACAATCTTGGGCAGTAATTGCTGTGCCAGTGCTTTGTGCGATTGTCCTTGTTCGTCACAGGCGTCGACGACCCTATTGAAGACTTCGAAATGACCTTCTGAAACGTAATCCACCAACAGATTACAGAAGCCGCGAACCTGATCGACGCAGGGCAGGGACTTGTCACGGTTTTCATAGGGGGCCAGTCCGGCTAATTTGCAGTAATAAACCAGTAACTTCCTGCGGTTATTCAACCATTGATCTACCAGAGCATTGGCTCCGCCCCATTTTTGCTCGGCCTGTTCAAGTTGTTTCAGCATGATCTTCTCATCCTTATCGCCGCACCTGTACCTAATTTAGGTGACAAGTTAACCAGTGATCAACTCTTTTCGACGTGTAAACGGTTTTTTTGCTCATGGACAAACCAGTTGTTTTGTATACAAAAACAACTCAAATGTTAAATTGTGTATCCGGATGTGGATCGGAAAATAAAAAGCCCAGCGGTAGAAACTACAGCTGGGCGAGGAAAGTTTTAACGGGCTCGATGTGACGAGCTTCTTGATTGTTCTTGCTAGCGCAGACTTTTTATACCAAAGGGTGGGAACCTGTGCAACTTTTTTCTGTCATAAGACGTTTGGCTGACGCCTGGATTTTTATACTTTTGTTGTAAAAATGTGAGCTGGCGCAATGGTGTCGCCGGGTTTCGCGGCGCATTAAGTCTGTGGTGATCGAATCGTCAGTATCTATTGTCAATTCGGTCATGAATTTGTCCATTGTAGTGGCCCAATAAAGCTTGGATGGGGTCAAACTCTTCTCTGGAATGGTATTTATCCATGCCTCTGGTCACATAAATACTCAGACACAGGTTACAATGCAGCCGCAAATGCTAAACTAGCGAACCAGCAGATCTCAATCGGAGTAGGAATAAGCCCAATGGCAGAATTAAAAAACGATCGTTATTTACGTGCGCTGCTCAAGCAACCTGTTGATGTTACACCAGTTTGGATGATGCGCCAGGCTGGCCGCTATCTGCCAGAATATCGCGCTACCCGCGCCGAAGCCGGTGACTTTATGGCGCTGTGCCGTAATGCCGAACTGGCTTGTGAAGTTACCTTGCAGCCGCTGCGTCGTTTTGAATTGGATGCGGCAATCCTGTTTTCCGATATTTTGACTGTGCCTGATGCCATGGGTTTGGGCCTGTATTTTGAAGCAGGTGAGGGTCCTCGCTTTGAGCGCCCAACCGATACCATTGAAGCCATCAAGAAACTGGCTATTCCGGATCCGGAAGATGAGCTCGGTTATGTGATGAAAGCCGTTAGCACCATTCGCCGCGAACTCAAGGGCGAAGTACCGCTGATTGGTTTCTCTGGTTCACCTTGGACACTGGCTACCTACATGGTTGAAGGCGGCTCCAGCAAGGCCTTCGAAAAGATCAAGCGGATGATGTATGCCGAGCCTGCAGCACTGCACATGTTACTTGACAAGCTGGCCGACTCAGTGACCCTTTATCTGAACGCCCAGATCGCCAACGGTGCACAAGCAGTGATGATCTTTGACTCTTGGGGTGGGGCGCTGTCTCATGCGGCCTATCGTGAATTCTCTCTGCGTTATATGCAGAAGATCATCGATGGTTTGAACCGTCATGCCGAAGGTCGTCAGGTTCCTGTGACCCTATTTACCAAGGGCGGTGGTCTGTGGCTTGAAGCCATGGCCGAGACAGGGTGTGATGCCCTGGGGCTGGATTGGACCATAGACATAGGCGATGCCCGTAAGCGTGTCGGTGACAAGGTTGCCCTGCAGGGCAATATGGATCCTTCGACTCTGTATGCATCACCTGAGCGTATTCATGAAGAAGTGGCGCAGATCCTGGCCAGCTATGGTCAAGGTACAGGTCATGTATTCAACTTGGGCCATGGTATCCACCAGCACGTGGATCCTGAGCATGCCGGTGCCTTCGTTAAGTCGGTACATGAGCTGTCTGCCCAGTATCACAAGTAAGTTAGTATTCGTTCAGCAAAAAGGCTCGCATTGCGGGCCTTTTTGCTGTTAAAGCAATAGCATATTGTCGGGCTTGCACCCTTGGATGCAATTAATGCGACTGAGTTGCAGTGTCTTAGGGGGGAAGAATAGCCTGGTTCTGCGGCGGACAGGAGCCCACGCAGAATTACCTGGAATACAGATTTAGCTCCTCACCAATGATATTTTCAATTTGACAAATTGTGCTCCAAAGCACGTATCTATCCCTTTTTTCCTGCGCCAAATCAACACAAGCCTGTAAGAGTCAAGGCAAGCTGGTGCAGTTTGTCGCGGGCAAAGGGCGGCAAACTGGCGATGATGCCAGTCAAGAGTTTTAACCGGCCATTAAATGAGGTATGTTGCCTGGCGGAGTTCGGCACTCTTGATATCCGATCACAATCAGCCGTGGTTTAAGATGCACATTGGCAAAAAAATAGGCGTGTTCATTCTGGGGTTCTGTATTCCGGCCCTGCTTGTGGTCGCCTACTGTTTGAATTTTTGGTTTGAATACAGTCTGGGTCAGTTCCGGCAGCAAACGCTGGAACATGAGTATGTCGGTATTGAACAACAGTTTACCCGAGAGTCCCGGCGTCTGCTGCAGCTGGCGCGTCTCTATGTCCCGATTCTCGAAATGCCGTCAGATTCATTGTTAGCCGGTTGGGTTGAGGGGTTACAGTCATCCAATATTAGTCTGTTTCATCTACATCAGGGCAAGGTAACGGCGCTGGCCAACGGCAAGACCCGAGTGCTTGAGCAAAAAATTCCTCCTGCCGATATGTTTGCTGCTTTGGATAAAGAAGCTTTTGGCGCTGCTGTAGTCAATGGCCAACCGCTGCAGATCGGCTTCTATCGCTTCGATGATGGCGAGGCTTTGATCGTCACTCGTTTGCTGACACCTGTGCATTTGCAGAATCTTGGGCAGGCCGATCTTATCCAATCAGTGGCCTTGGTTCCGCTGCGACAGCCTGTGAGTACAGGGCAGCATCTTAAGCTTTTCAGTCAAGTTCCGGTACCGACACTGTTGGGCGAGCCTTTTGTATTACAGATCAGACAACAGAGCGATGCCTTTGAACGTCTGGAGTGGCAGAGTTTACTTGTGGTGATGCTGCTGTTGCTCGGCGGCATGCTGATGGTCGCCATCGGTTATTTGTGGTTACGACGCGGCTTGCTGAAACCTTTCGACCGTTTGATGACAGAGCTGAAGGAGATAGATCCCAGCGCCAGACGCTATACCCATGTTAGTGGTTACGGCGGCGCTGAATTCAAGGTGTTGGCGGACAGGATCAACAACCTGTTGCTGCGGATATTTCAGCAAAATGAACGTTCCCGTATTACCCTTGAATCCATAGCCGAAGCGGTAATCCTCACCAACAATAAGGCCAAGGTTATCTACCTTAATCCGCAGGCGGAATCCCTATTGGGTCTACGTAGCCAACAGGCATTGGGGTGGACGCTGGATTCTCTGCTCAAGAGTGACGATCAACTGGACGAGGAGTTGCTCGCCTTTATGTCCAGTGGTAACCGACAGCCCGAGTACAGTAAGGTCACCCTGCAGATGCAGCAGCCGAGGATTATGGAGCGGGCGGTGAGCAATCTCTGTAACCACAAAGGCAAAGTGATAGGTGCGGTGACAGTTCTGCGGGATATTACCCAAGAAGAAACTCTCAAACAGCAACTCAGGTTGAAAGCCAGTGTCGATGGTATTACCGGGCTTTATAATCGTAGCGCCTTTGAGGAACGCTTGCCGGGCTATGCCGAAGGAGCCGACACTCTGGCGCTTTGCTATTTGGATTTGGAGCAGTTCAAACTTATCAATGATAACTGTGGCCATGACGCCGGCGATCAGATGTTGGTGATGGTTGCCAGAGCTATAGAATCTTGCTTGCAGGGCGACGAAATGTTGGCCAGACTCGGCGGTGATGAGTTTGGCTTGGCTGTCCGTAATCGCAGTGCTCTTGAAGTCGCCAAGCTTTTGAAGAAGTTGGTGAAGCAAGTTTGCTTGCAGGTATTGCCTTGCGGCGGTGCTCATTACCGGGTGGGTGTCAGCAGTGGTGTGGCCTTCCATCGAGGCCCTTGCATGGCCCCGGCCGAACTGCTCAAGGATGCCGATATCGCTTGTTTGGCGGCCAAGCGCAAGGGCAGTAATCAAATTCACTTCTTTGATGATCGCAACAAAGAGCTGGCTAATGAGCGCAATGCCCCCAAGTGGGCTGTGCGTATTGCCAGAGCCATAGAAGACAAAGAGCTATTACTTTATTTTCAACCAATTCAAGGGCTCAATGGCTGTTGTCGCCGTCAAAGGTTGGAAATCTTGCTGCGGATCCGCGACAACAGTGGCCGTATCTTGCCACCGGCACAGTTTATTGCGGCGGCAGAGCGCTTTAAGTTGATGCCGGAAGTCGATAGGGAAGTTATCCGTAAAGCCTTTCTGTGGCTTTCCGAGCATTCACAGCTCTGGTCTGAGCTTTGTGTTTCCATCAATCTTTCCGGAAACAGTCTGGGGAGCGAGGGCATGCTGGACTATATCGCCGAGATGCAGGGGCGTTATGGTATTCCCAGCTCCTGTGTCTGCTTTGAGATTACAGAAACCAGTGCTATCCAGAACCGAACCCGGGCGATGGAAATGCTCAACCAATTGCGCCGCTTGGGATTTGCCTTCGCGCTGGATGATTTTGGCAGTGGCTTTGCTTCTTACGGTTACTTGCGGGAACTGCCAGTGGATTATGTCAAGATAGATGGTTGTTTCGTCCGTCATTTGGCCAGCAATGCCAAAGACTATGCGATAGTTAAATCCATTCATGATGTGTGCCGGGTCATGGGGATAGAAACTGTCGCCGAGTTTGTCGAAAACCAGGAAATTGTGGACAAGCTGTTGGAGATAGGGGTTGATTATGCTCAGGGTTACGCCATAGGGCGCCCCAAACCTCTGGAGCAATTTTATCAGTGGCAGAAGGCTCATGAGCAGCAGTTGCAGGGATTGCACTTGCAACAGGAGTATGCGAGCTTAGCCTGATAACTTCGACTGACAATGGATTGTAGATGGAAGGACTCGCTAATAAGGTCATAGTGATTACCGGTGCCTCGGAAGGTATTGGACGGGCGTTGACGCTGGCTTTGGCACCACTCGGCGGGCAGCTGGTGCTCAGTGCCCGCAATGAACACAGGTTGCGTACCCTGGCGATGGAGGTTGAGTCGGTCGGCGGTGCGTCGCTGGTAGTCTGTGGTGATGTCGGGCGACAACAGGACTGTGAAGCCTTGATAGCCACGGTAATCGAGCGTTTTGGTCGGCTGGATATATTGATTAATAATGCCGGCATGACCATGTGGAGCCGCTTCGATGAACTCAAGCAACTGGATATTCTCGAACAGCTGATGCGGGTCAATTATTTGGGACCTGCCTGGCTGACCCATGCGGCGCTGCCGCATTTGAAGGCTTCTCAAGGACAAGTGGTAGTGGTGGCTTCCGTGGCCGGTTTGACCGGGGTGCCAACCCGCAGTGGTTATGCCGCTTCCAAACATGCAGTAGTGGGGTTCTTTGATTCTCTGCGAATCGAATTGGCCGAGGATGGTATTGCAGTGACAGTGATCTGCCCTGACTTTGTGGTCTCCGAGATCCATCGGCGGGCGCTGGATGGTGAGGGTAAGCCACTCGGAACTTCTCCCATGGCAGAAAGCAAGATTATGACTGCTGAAGAATGCGTACAGATGATGTTGCCGGTCATAGCCGGGCGGGGGCGAATGTTGATCACCTCCTGGCGTGGTCGTCTGGGACGTTTTGTTCGCCTTATCGCTCCAGCATGGGTGGATAATCTTGCCCGCAAGGCTATAGCGTCCGGGCACTAGCCCAAGAATAGATAAGCCTCCGCGAGGGAGACTTATCTAGGTTATTTTAGAGATTACTTTTTGTCGTTGAGGTGTTGGACTATGGTGGCCTTAGCCTCTTCATGGCTGGCCTTGGCAGCTTTGGTTTGAATATGGGCTGTGGCTTTGTGGCCGGTTAAATCCTCGGCGATATGCAGCCAATCCGGATGCCAGTAAAACTGGCTGCCTTCCAGGGTCGACCAGTTGTGTACCCCATGAGTTTCACCGTTATATACCAAGTCTTTGATTGAATATCCCATAGTCAGTCTCTCCAAGTTGGAATGGTATTATCATGCGGCCGTTGCGGCCGCATGAGTGTGACAAAGATCTCGTTTTAGGTGCGGAAGCGGCTGATCAAATGCGCCAGATTGTGGGCCAACTGACTCAGCTCCTGGCTGGATTGGGATACCTGTCCTGTTCCCATGGACACTCTGGAGGCGGCATCACTGATATTGGTGATATTGACCCCCAACTCGCCGGTAACCGCTGTTTGTTGTTCGGTGGCACTGGCCACCTGAATCGCCATATCATTGATAATACTGATGGCGGCACTAATTCTTTCAATTGCATCACTGGCCTCATTGGCGCAGCGGACACTGCCTTGCATACGTTCACGGCTCTTTTGCATCACTTCATTGGCATGTTGAGCCCTTTGTTGCAGCTGCTCTATGGTGCCTTTGATTTCCAGCGCTGAGCTTTGGGTGCGGCTGGCGAGGGTGCGTACTTCATCGGCCACTACGGCAAAGCCTCTGCCGGCTTCACCGGCCCTGGCGGCTTCGATGGCGGCGTTGAGGGCCAACAGGTTGGTCTGGTCGGTTATCTGGGCGATCACTTCCAGCACCATGGCAATGGAGTCTGAATCTTTCTGCAATTGATTTATCACTTCGCTGGCGGCGGTGATTTCTGCATCTGAGCTTTGAATGGTATCCAGAGTTTGCATTACCACTTGCTGGCCTTCCGTGGTGGCTTGCACCCCTTGGTTGGCCTGATCAGCCGTTTGCGTGGTGTTGCGGGAGATATCGGCAATTGAGCTCTGCAGCTCTGTCATAGCGGTGGCTACCTGATCGACCTCAGAGCGCTGCTGTTGCATCTCCTCGGCAGATTCGGCGGCGACCGCAGTCATCTCCTCCACAGCCGCAGCCAGTTGTACCGAGGCGGCGCCTATCTGGGAGATCATTTCATGCAATGTGGTACGCATCTGCCCCAGAGTTTCTGCCAAGTGTTTGAATTCACTGCCGCTGAATTTCTCCATCGGGATGGCGCTGGCGAGATCGCCCGAAGCGATTTTTTCCAGCACTTGCGTGGTGGCGCCAAGGGGAATAAAAATTCGTCGCAGCAGGAACCAGCCGGCTCCCAATGCCAGGGTCACAAAGAGACAGAAGACGATGACCAGACTGCTGCTGAGGGATTGAATCGCTTGTTCACTGGCGCTTCTGGCAGAGCTGACCTTATTGGTTTCCAGCTCCATCAAGGCCTTGAGCTCGGTCTCGACATTGTTGTAAATATGCCAGGATTCCATGGAGGTCAGCATGTTGGCGGTGTTTTCCGCAAGGTCGCTGCTGTCTTGATTCAAAAACTGCTTATGCAGTCCCATAAAGGCCAGCAGCGGCGCATCCAGCTTGTGCAGCTGCACCAGGGTATCTTGTCCGGCGCCCTGTTTCAGTTGCTGTAATGCCGAGTTGATCGCCAGGGTCTGATCTTGCAGGTACTGACGTGACTCCTCACTCATGGGAGCATTCAGTACCCGTCTCAAGCTGTAACCCAGCTGTTCCCGTCTGAGGCCGGATACCAGTTGCAGTAAAGAGGCGGCCTGATCATTGCTGTGGTACTCCCGTTCCAGCAGGCTTATTTGGCTTTTCACCTCCTCTAGGTGATAGCCAATGGTGCCCAATGACAGACAAAACAGTGCTAAAAGCGCAGCAAACAAGGTGATTAACAACTTGCGCAAAGATAGATTGGAAAAGATGGCTTGGTTCAAAACCCGGCTCCCAAACAAATGCATGAAAAATATAGTGAATGTTTCAAGATCCTAGGTCTTTGTTCTGTTGTAAACTGTGAGTTGTGGCAATTTAATAGGTAAATTTTTTAACTTTTAATATTTTTGATTGTTTATATTGTTAAGTCATTATTTAGTAATGATTTAATATGAGCATTTGATGCAGTATTTTGTTTTGGAAAAAGAAGGGGAAATACCGATGAAGCCGACTCTGTTTTGCCCTCTTCCCTTGAGTCCAGTTCTATCAGTAGCCTGCTAAGGCGCGTAGGAGCTATGGGTCTTTCCTGCTATAATGCGCGCTCGTTTTTGTGGAGGCGCGAATGGACGTATCTTCTTTATTGGATGGCCTGAATGACAAGCAGCGTGAGGCGGTAGCCGCACCTCAATCGAGCATGCTGGTGCTCGCCGGAGCCGGTAGCGGCAAGACCCGGGTACTGACTCACAGGATTGCCTGGCTGCTGCAGGTGGAAAACCAGAGCCCATACTCCATTATGGCGGTGACCTTTACCAATAAGGCGGCCGCCGAGATGCGGGAGCGGGTGGAGAAGATAGTCGGCAACCATATGGGCCGCATGTGGATCGGTACCTTCCATGGTCTGGCCCATCGTCTGCTGCGTACTCACTGGCAGGATGCTGGCCTGCCGCAGAATTTTCAGATCCTTGACTCGGATGATCAGCTCCGCTTGCTCAAGCGTATCCTCAAGAGCCTGAATCTGGATGAGAAGCAGTATCCGCCGCGGATGGTGGCCAGTTATATTAATGGTAAGAAGGATGAAGGATTACGCCCGAAGCATCTTGATGGTGGGATTTTCCCCATGGAACAGAAGCTGATTCAAATCTATCAGGTGTATCAGGAATCCTGTGATCGTGCCGGTCTGGTGGATTTTGCCGAGATACTCTTGCGGGCTCACGAGCTGTTTCTCAACAAGGAACATATTCTGGCCCACTATCAGGATAGATTCCGCAATATTCTGGTGGATGAGTTTCAGGACACCAACGCCATTCAATATGCCTGGATCAGAGTGCTGGCGGGCAAGAGCGCCAATGTGATGATAGTGGGTGACGATGACCAGTCCATCTATGGCTGGCGCGGTGCCCAAGTGGAAAACCTGCACAAGTTTTTACAGGACTTCCCCAATGCCGAAACTATTCGCCTGGAGCAAAACTACCGCTCCAGCGGCAATATTCTCAAGGCCTCCAACGAACTTATCGCCAACAACCCGGATCGGCTGGGTAAACAGCTGTGGACCGAAGATGTCGATGGTGAGCCTATTTCAGTTTACTGTGCCTTCAATGAGATGGATGAAGCCCGCTTCATCATAGGCCGCATTGGCGACTGGCAGGACAAGGGCGGCAGTCTCAGTGACTGCGCCATCCTCTATCGCAGTAATGCTCAATCACGGGTATTGGAAGAGGCCTTGCTGCACAAGGGGCTGGCTTATCGGATCTATGGCGGCTTGCGCTTCTTCGAGCGTCAGGAGATCAAGGATGCCATGGGATACCTGCGTCTGATTGCCAACCGCGACGATGACGCCGCCTTCGAGCGGGTGGTCAACACTCCCGCCAGGGGGATAGGCGATCGCACCCTGGATATTCTCAGAACCACGGCTCGGCAGCAGCAATTGACCCTGTGGCAGGCCTGCGTCCGTCTATTGGAAGAGAAGGTCTTGGCCGGTCGCGCCGCCAATGCGGTGCGCAGCTTTATGGACCTGATAGTGCAGCTGCGCAACGACACCGAAGAGCTGCCCCTCTATCGCCAGGCGGATATAGTGATCCAGAACTCCGGGCTCAAGGCCATGTATGAGCAGGAAAAGGGCGAAAAGGCTCAGGCCAGAGTGGAAAACCTTGAGGAACTGGTCACCGCGGCGCGCACCTTCGAAGTGCCGGAAGAGCTGGTGGACATGGGTGAGTTGAATGCCTTCCTGTCCCATGCTGCGCTGGAGGCGGGAGAAGGCCAGGCCGATGCCCACACAGATGCGGTGCAGTTGATGACGCTGCACTCGGCCAAGGGGCTGGAGTTCCCGCTGGTGTTTATGGCCGGTGTCGAAGAAGGGCTGTTTCCCAGCCAGTTGTCGCTGGAAGAGGGCGATCGTTTGGAAGAAGAGCGGCGCCTGTGTTACGTGGGCATGACCCGCGCCATGCAGCAGCTGTATATCACCTATGCCGAGTCGCGCCGCATCTATGGCCGTGAAAACTACTCGCGGCCGTCGCGCTTTATCAAGGAGATCCCGCCTCAGTATCTGCAGGAGATCCGTCTCAAGGCGCAGGTGGCCACCCCCATGGCCAATAACAGGTTTAGCAAGTCGCAAAGCAGCTTCAACGATACGGGCTTCAATGTCGGCCAACGGGTGCTGCATCCCAAATTCGGTGAGGGGATAGTGACCAATTTTGAAGGCCAGGGCGCACAGGCCAGGGTGCAGGTGAATTTCGATGACTTCGGCAGTAAGTGGTTGGTGGTGGCCTACGCCAAGTTAACCGCTTGCTGACAGCCCTGATAGGAAAATTCGCGTTTTGCGGTGTCAATCACACTGTCGCTGAGTCATAATGCTTGGCAAATTTAAGGCTGTGATGTGTTGGAGAGCCTACCGATGAACTTGAGGGAAAAAATTGATGTCTATGCCCGTCTGTCGCGTCTGGACAGACCCATAGGAACTTTTCTGCTGCTGTGGCCCTGTTTAATGGCGCTGTGGCTGGCGGCCGGAGGTTTACCGGATCTCAAGGTGTTGATCATCTTTATCATAGGTGTGTTTGTGATGCGCGCCTGCGGCTGCATTATCAATGACTATGCCGACCGTGAGTTAGACACCTATGTCGAGCGCACCAAGGCCAGACCCTTGGCCAGTGGCGAGGTAACGGTCAAAGAAGCACTGGGCTTGTTTGTGGTCATGGGGCTGTTTGCCTTTGGCTTGGTGCTGCTGCTCAACCCACTGGTGGTGAAGCTCTCTCTTGTCGGCATGCTGCTGACCATTATCTATCCCTTCACCAAACGCTACACCAATATGCCGCAAATGTTCCTCGGCACGGTTTGGAGTTGGTCGATCCCCATGGCTTATGCTGCCCAGACAGGTGAAGTGCCTGTCGAAGCCTGGTGGCTGTTTGCCGCCAACTGGTTCTGGACTGTGGCCTACGACACTATGTATGCCATGGTGGACAGGGACGATGATCTCAAGGTGGGGATCAAGTCCACCGCCATTCTGTTCGGCCGTTACGACAGGCAGATCATCGGCCTGTTTCAGCTGGCGGCGCTGGCCTGCTTTATGACTGCCGGTTATGTGGCCGAGCGAGGTACCCTCTATCTGGTTGGGCTGCTGGCCTTTATCGGCTTTGGGCTTTATCAGCAGAGGCTGATTTACGACAGGCAGCGGGCTCCCTGCTTCAAGGCATTTCTCAACAATAACTGGGCAGGTATGGTCTTGTTTGTCGCCTTGGGGATGGATTACCTGCTCTGAATGACACTGAGTTTGACTGTCAACGCCGCGATTCTCGCGGCGTTTTTGCTGGCGTAAACAACCGCTAACCGTTAGTCTGAACAGCCGGATGATTGGACCAAGCAGCGGGAATAGCGCCGCTGAGGACTGAAGCAAGAAGGAGTCTTGGTATGTTGATAGAACAACTCTTTGGTATTGAATTGCCGCTGATTCAAGCCCCCATGGCCGGCGCACAGGGCGTGCCGTTGGCATTGGCGGTCGCTTCTGCCGGTGCGCTCGGCTCCATTCCCTGCGCCATGTTATCCCATGACAAACTCAAGCAAGCCATTGAGAGTTTTAGGCGCCAGAGTGACCGGCCGGTAAATCTCAACTTCTTCTGCCATAAGCCGCCCGAGGAACAAGCCGAGCGTTTGCGTACCTGGCGGCAGCAACTGGCGCCCTATTACCGTGAATTCGAGGTCGAAGAGCTCGGCGGTGGTGCCGAGCGGCGTCCCTTCGATGCCGATGTTGCCGCGGTTATAGAACCCTTTCGCCCCGAAGTGGTGAGTTTTCATTTCGGGCTTCCCTCCACCGAGTTGATGCTCAGGGTCAAGAGCTGGGGCACCAAGGTGATCGCCTCGGCAACCAGCGTCGCTGAGGCCAAGTGGCTCGAATCCAGAGGCGTGGATGCCATCATAGCCCAGGGCCTGGAAGCCGGTGGTCACAGAGGCCATTTCCTCAGTGATGATTTGACCGAGCACAGCGGTACCTTCGCCCTGTTACCGCGCCTGGTACAAGCGGTGAAGGTGCCCGTGATTGCTGCCGGTGGTATTGCCGACGCCGCCGGAGTGCAGGCGGCCATGGCTTTGGGAGCGGCCGGGGTGCAGGTGGGCACGGCCTATCTCTTGTGCCCGGAGGCCGAGATCAGTGAACTGCATCGCCAAGCGCTGAAAGATCCGCAAATGAATCGCCATACGGCACTGACCAATCTCTATAGTGGCCGTCCGGCCAGAGGCATAATGACCCGTTTGATGCGTGAGTTGGGGCCTTTGGGGCAAGCGCCGGATTTCCCCTTGGCGGCCAATGCCATTGCGCCGCTGCGCGCCGCGGCAGAAGCACGCGACTGCAGTGATTTCAGCCCGCTCTGGTGTGGTCAGAATCCGGAGGGATGTCGGGAAATTCCCGCCGCCGATTTGACCCGTGAGTTGATGGCAGCCTTTATTGAGTCGTGAGCTTTTTCTGGTCTGTGGTGTGTAACTAGTTGTATCATTGCGAATTAGTCACTCCTGCAACCGGCAGAGTGATCCTATCTTTAGATGGACTGCAATCAAAGCTTTGACTGCGGCGTAGAGCCGCAATAGGGAGATCTAGATGAAAAAATCACTTGCTCTGGCGCTGCTGGCCCTGATGGTCAGTGCCAACGCCACAGCCCGCGACACCATAGCCCAGTATCCGGTGCAGGAACTGCTGCAGACCGAGAAGGCCAAAGAAGCCCTTTACGATGTGCCACTGTATTTTGCCACTCAGGTTCACCCGGAGATCAGCAAGAGCTATGGCGAGGTGATCACCAATAAAAAGACCAATGCCTTTGGCAAGTCGGATCGCGAAGCCTGTGAGTGGGTGATGTTGAGTGCGCTAAAGGCGTTGCAGGAGCGCGCCGAGCGTGAGGGGATGGACGCTGTGGTCAATATCCAGTCCTATTACAAGAAGCGTGAGTTTGTCAGCGAGACCGAATATGAGTGCGGCGCCGGGGCTATCATGGCCGGGGTGGCGCTGAAAGGGACCTTGGTGAAGTTCTAACGGTGAAGCACTCACTGCTTTCATCGCTGAAAAAGCAGACCTGGGGTCTAATGCCGATCAGTTAAGACAGATCGCTTGACGATCTCACTGAAAGGATCAAAATCCGATGACCCCATGTCATCGGATTTTTTTATGCAACTTT
>NZ_JBKORL010000052.1:0-44455 GCF_047314525.1 Shewanella sp. BJSY2023SW007
GCCCTAAGCCAAATCGGCCTAGGGCGGTAAAAATATCAAAGACCCGATACCCTGTTAATCACAAGGCAGCTCCGCTTAAGTGAACTACGTTGCGGCTTTGGCTGGGCTTGTTGTTGGGGATTGTCAGTTGATCTTGAGCAACTCCACATCAAAAATCAGTACCGAACCCGGTGGGATCGAGCCGGCAGAGCGATTGCCATAGCCCAGACTGCTGGGAATAAAGAAGCGCATCTTGTCGCCTTCTGTCATCAACTGAACCCCTTCGGTCCAGCCCTTGATCACCTGATTGAGTGGAAAGGCGATGGGCTCGCCGCGATCGACCGAGCTGTCAAACACAGTGCCGTCAATCAGGGTGCCATGGTAGTGCACTGTCACCTTATCCTTGGGACCCGGATGAACCTGGCCTTGTCCCTTGTGCAGCAACTGATACTGCAGCCCTGAGTCTGTGGTGACCACACCCTCTTTATGCTTATTGGCCTCAAGAAATACCTCGCCCTTGGCGATATTCTCTTTTGCCAGTTTTTGGCCATTCATGGTGGTGAAAAAGTAAAAAATAACTGCGGCGATAACCACCACGGCAAGCAACATTCTCATTTGGGGATCCTCTGTCCTGAAGGTGGCGCTATCTTAGCAGTTGGACTGCGGTATTTACAGCTTAGGGTTATAGTGTACTTTTGTCGGGCTTTATCCCACGGGCAGACTTGTGTAGGCTATTGATAAAAAAGTGAAAGCTAAATCAGCTCTCCGCAGAATAATCATAATAAGACTCAAGGAAACCCCTATGCTCAATCGCGCCTCCCGGCCACTGGTCAAGCTGGTGGATAAGTATCTGCCCGATCCCTATATCTTTGTGCTCCTGCTTACTCTGTTGGTGTTTGCCGTCGCCATGCTCGGCCAGCAAAAGACACCGGTAGAAGTGCTGGGTTATTGGGGCAGTGGTTTTTGGAACCTGCTCAGTTTCTCGATGCAGATGTTGCTGGTGCTGGTCGCTGGTTTTATGCTGGCCAGCTCTCCGCCGGTGAAGAAGCTGCTGGACGCCATAGCGTCTCTGGCCCGCAGTGCGCCGCAGGCTATCATACTGGTGACCTTGGTCTCCTTGGCGGCCAGTTGGCTCAACTGGGGGTTCGGTTTGGTGGTCGGTGCCCTGTTTGCCAAGGCGTTGGCGCGCCGGGTCAAGGTGGATTACCGTTTGCTGGTGGCCAGTGCCTATTCGGGCTTTGTGGTTTGGCACGGCGGCTTGGCGGGCTCAGTGCCTTTGACAGTGGCCACACCAGGACATTTTGCCGAGGCGCAGATAGGCATTATTCCTACCTCGGAAACCATTTTTGCCGACTTTAATCTGCTGCTACTTGCCTTGCTGTTTATCATAATGCCGTTGGTCAATCGCTTTATGCTGCCGGATGACAAAGAGTCTGTGATAGTCGATCCTGCGCTGCTCGAGGATGCTGCGCCGACTCAGAGTGAGAACAAACGCCCGGCCGACTATCTGGAGAATAGCCGGATACTCGGGATCCTGGTGGGCCTGTGTGGTCTCGGGTATCTGGGATATTGGTTCTTTGTTCAGGGGGGCAGTCTCAACCTCAACATAGTCAATTTCCTGTTTCTGTTTCTGGCGATAACCCTGCACCAGACGCCGCGCAGTCTGCTGGTCAGTCTCAATGAGGCGATAAAGGGCGGCGCCGGGATAGTGATCCAGTTTCCCTTCTACGCCGGCATCATGGCGGTGATGGTGCAGTCCGGGCTGGCACAGAGTATCTCTTCGGGTTTTGTTGCCATTGCCAGCGCCGAGTCACTGCCATTCTGGAGCTTTATCAGCGCCGGGGTGGTGAATATCTTCGTGCCGTCCGGTGGCGGCCAGTGGGCGGTACAGGCACCTATCATGTTGCCGGCCGCCGAGGCACTTGGCGCCGATGTCGCCAGGGTCGCCATGGCGGTGGCCTGGGGGGATGCCTGGACCAACCTGATCCAGCCTTTTTGGGCGCTGCCTGTGCTGGCCATTGCCGGGCTCAAGGCCCGGGATATCATGGGTTTTTGCCTGATGCAGTTGCTGATCACCGGCGTGGTGATAAGTGTTGCCCTCAGTTGGTTTTAGGCCAGCTATGCTTGCTGATCCCCTTGATATACAGGCTCTTGTGATAGGCCCAACCGAAAGCGAGGATCAGCAGCAACCCCGAAACCACAGGCGTTAGCAAAAACTGCCAGTCGGCCCCGGCCAGCATCACCAGCAAGGGGTTGGCACCGGCCGGTGGATGAGTGGTATTGGTCAACATCATCAGGCCGACCCCGAGGCCGGTTCCCAACCCCAGTGTCAGCGGCGACACTCCCAAGGTGTGCAATAACAAGAGTCCCAGAGCGCAGGTGAGCAGGTGGCCGAAGAAGATGTTTTTCGGCTGCGCCAGCGGGCTTTGGGGCAGGGCGTAGAGCAACACCATAGTGGCACCGAATGGTGCCATCAGCAGCAGACTCCAGCTCAGATTCTGTGTCAGCATCTCCTGTAATCCCGCCAGTAATCCAATACAGCTTCCGGCGCCCAGTGTGGCCCAGGCGGCAGCCTGCCAACGGTTTGTCGCCGCTTGGGCTGTGGTTTTTGCAGCAGGTGTTGCAGTCAGGGGAGGTGTGTTGTCCATATCTGTTTTCCTTTGGTTGTCAGCATTTTTGCTTGGTAGAACAATCGGTCTACTTTTTATGGTAGACAGACCGTTCTACTTTTGTCAAACTCATATTGAATCGTTAAGGAGTGTGAGATGGACAAGGTTTCCCAACTGCTTGCCGGCGCCTTTGAACTCTTTTATCGAGAGAGTGTGCATGGGGTGGGCATCAATCAAATTCTGGCCGAGGCCGGCATAGCCAAGAAAACCCTTTATCATCATTTCGAGGGGAAGGAGGCCCTGGTGCTGGCCGTGGTGCGTTATCGCGATCAACTGTTTTTTGATTGGTTGAATCAAAGGCTGGAGGTGGCGCAAACGCCAACAGAGCTGGTCCATGAGCTGTTTAACGCCCTGGATGATTGGTTCAACAGCCGGGTTGAATCCCTGAGCCAGTTTCGCGGCTGTTTCTTTATCAATACCGCCGCCGAGTATCCCTCACCCGAGCATCCGGTAAATCGTCTCTGCCGTGAGCATAAGGCCAGGGTTCAAGATGAGCTTGAGCAAAAGTTGTCGTCTTGGCTTGGCCGCGAGCGCGCTCGTGAGTTGGCCGGGCAGTTGTGTTTGATTAAAGAGGGGACGATAGTCTCGGCCCAGCTCGTTAGCCGGCAGTATGCTGCCGAGCGCGGCCGCAAGCTGGCACTTGGCTTACTTGATTGAGCCTGCTTGATAGGCGAGCTTGCCCTTGAGTTTAGAGCCAACCGTTAAAAGGCTATCTCGGGTAGCAGTGCCAGCCATCCCAGCTTAAGAGCGGCGCCAAGCGCCAACAGGTTGAGGCCGACACAGCACCAGAACAGGAGTCTGAAACTTGTTTTACCGGTCTTATGGCGAAACTGGTGGCGTGCCAGCAAAGCGCCGGGCCAGCCACCGAGCAAACCGGTCAGTTGCAGGGTCGACTCCTTGGTGCGCCAGCGGCCAGTTTCAGCGGCCTTTTTATCACGGGCATAGAGCCAATAACAGATAAGACTCAGCAGCAGATACCAGACGGGCACCAAGAGCGGCAGCTTACCCAGTGCCACTAAAGCCAGTAGCAGCAGGGCAAATAGGGCGGTGAGCTTACCGACGAAAGACTTGTGACTGCTGCGCTTATTCTGCTGACGCTGTTTTTGTTTGAGTCTGCCCCTGTCCTCGGGAAAGAAGGCCTGTTTTGCCTGGCGCCGGCCCTTGTCATCCAGTGTGATGTCAAAGGTCAGTACGTCGCCCACTTGTGGCCTGCGACCGCTCAGGCTCAGTGACTTAATGTGCAGAAACACCCGTTCACTGCCGTCATTGGGGCTGATAAACCCAAAGCCTTTATCGTCCTGCCAATGGCTGACTTTTCCTTTGTGCTTCATGTGTTTGACTCGTGAGTATTGATGGCATTATTGATTGGCTTATTGCCAAAGGCCAGACGGCGCCAGAGCCATTCCAGCGGTCCTTGGTTGAAGAACTTAAGGTAGCAGCCGGCCAGTATTATCTGCACCAAGGCATAACCCAGGGCTATGGCCAGGTAGTCTATGCGCTCAAGTGTCAGCAGCAACTCGGGCGCCTGATGGCGAAACAGCCAGATCCCAAAACAGGACTGCAGAATATACAGGCTCAAGGGGATCCGGCCAACCGCCTGCAGGCGCATTTGCAGCCATGGCAGGCGTCGGCCGAACTTAACCAACAGATGCGCATAGATGATAGCCATGGGAATGGCGCTCAGCATGACCAGAATATCGGAAAGCATTACCAGTTTGGGGCGGGATTGCAGGCTGAGAATCGTATCCGCCAGCGACAGCAGTAAGCTCAGTGCCAGCAATTTCCCCAATTTTCCCTGGGGTAAACCTTGGTCAAACAGCCCGCGACGATACAGGCTGATCCCCAGCAGCATCACACCGCTGACAAACCACAGCAGAGTAAATGGCAGGGAAATCAACATCAACAAGGTCATAAACAGGTGCATCAGCAACTGCTCGCCATAGCTGCCGGTCCAGGCGCTGTATTGTTCATTGAAGAGGGCGTTGCCGCGGATCCAGGTCTCATCACCCGGCAGCAAGATCATCAGGCCATAGGCCAGGATGCCGATGGCGATAAAGAGCAGTGCCCGCCTTTGCTGGGCTTCAATCTCCAGGTTACGATAATGCCAGGTGAGGAAGCCACAAATGCTATAGGTGAGCAGGATATCCCCCGGCCAGATAAACAGGCTGTGCAGCGCCCCAAAGAGCATCAGCCAGAGTAAGCGCGAGCGGATTAAGGGGAAGGGCTCCAATCCTCTGGCGAGGAAATTCTGTTGTTGAATATAGAGGCCGACACCGAAGAGCATGGAAAACAGGCTGAGGAAGCGCCCTTCCAGCAGAAAATTACTCAGGGTTTCGGTAATGGCATCGGTTAAATGAAACTCTGGAAAGGGCGCATAACCATATAAGGTGACGCCCATAAAACTGACATTGAGAAAGAATATCCCTAATACCGCCAGCCCTCTGACGGCATCGATATTGGGGTTGTGACTGATTTTGAGCGGCTGTCCCTGCATCTTTTCCCTGCCTATTTTGGTATACCATCTATGGCTTTTATTAATAGAGCCAAGTTAGCAATCAAACCCGAATCAGGGAAGTGCTCGCTTGTTTCAAATTATGATCCCTTCTCGGTCGCGTTTTTAGCTGGCTTGGCCGAGATCCAGAGCCTGATACTGCCCTTGACCACCAGGATATCATTGCTGTCATAGGCGAGCACCTCGACATCGAGATCCCCCGGCTGCCAGGCGTTGGCATCAACCTTGGCCACACAGCGGATATCGCTGCCGGCCTTGGCGGTGTAATCCAGCGTCATGCCCTTGGGGATCCAGCGTAGATGAGGTGGTATTGAAGCCTCGGCCATGACTCCCATCGCCATTTCCAGGCCGTTGCAGATGGCAATGACATGTACTGTACCTATGTGATTCTCAACTGCGCGGTGTTTACGCAGCAGGCATTCACAGTAGTTGGGCTCCAACTGAGTAATTATCGGCTTGATACTGCCAAAGTAGGGCGCCATCCGGCTGACCAGCAAGGAGAATATCTTATTGCCAAAGGGCAGACGCTTGCATTTGTGATACAAGTTCAGGGTCGAATTGGCGGTTTTACTCATAGTGATTCCTTGTGGGTATTCCTTGTTGATGTTCTTTGTTGGTATAGGGTAATGTTTTTGTTATTACTCTGGTCGGATGAGTGTGTATGCTGACGAGCGCTTTGGCAAGAGCCAAAAGGAAAGAGCCAAGAGCTTCGGTTAAGATGAGCGAGGGTCACGCCAATCTGATCTGGGGCTGAATAGATAGAATAAAAAGGCGTGGCAGCAGCTGGGGTCTGTGCTTAAATGGCGGTTGCTTCTGGAAGGTGCAAATGGTGGACCCTTTGCAAGTGCACGAATCACTTCCTTGGACAATCCAACTTCAATCAGGATTGGTATAATCCGCGAGAATTATCAAAACAGTAGTAAGGAAACCTAGTGAAATTTCTGTTGACCTACCTCAAGGGGCTGGCCATGGGGGCCGCCGATGTGGTGCCCGGCGTTTCCGGGGGAACCATAGCCTTTATTACCGGCATCTATGACACCCTGTTGGAAAGTATTCGCCGTATCAATCCCAGTCTTTGGGGCATTATACGCCGTGACGGGATCAAGGCGGCGTTTGCACATATCAATGGCGCCTTTTTGTTGAGTCTGTTGGCGGGTATCCTCAGCAGTATTCTGAGTCTGGCCAAGCTTATCTCTTACCTGCTGGCACATCATCCTATTCCTGTATGGTCATTCTTTTTCGGGCTGATCCTTATCTCCGTGGTGCATATGTTGCGCCAGGTCAAGGGCGGTTTTTCATTGCCACGGCTACTGATTTTTGCACTGGGAGTGGCCTTTGCCTGGGGCATTACCGTGCTGAGCCCGGTTGAGTTGGAGGCCAGCTACTTTAATATTTTTGTTGGCGGTGCCATCGCCATTTGCGCCATGATACTGCCGGGGATATCCGGCAGCTTTATTCTCTTGCTGTTGGGATTGTATCCGGCTGTGCTGGCGGCGGCCAAGAATATCCAGCTGGATATTCTTGGCTGTTTTGCTGTTGGCGCCGTGATAGGTATCCTGAGTTTCAGCCATCTGCTGTCGGCGCTGCTGCGGCGCTTTCACGATGCCACCCTTATCTTCCTTACCGGGCTTATGCTGGGGACGCTGGGCAAAATCTGGCCCTGGAAACAGACTCTGAGCTGGCGCACCAATTCCCATGGTGAGCAGGTACCCCTGGTGCAGCAAAACCTGTCACCCTTTGGCTTTGAGCAACTGACACAGCAGCCGCATCAGTTGGGATTGGCGCTCTTGTGTGCCGCCGCCGGAATTGGCCTGGTACTCCTGGTTGAGCGCCTGGGGGCCGACAAGCAATAATTTCAGGCGCTAGCGCCCTGCAGTGAAAGGTATCAATGACAGAAAACGGGAGCTCAAGACTCCCGTTTTTTATCTCCCTTCGAATCTCTCTTAAATGCCTTTGCGTTACAGGTTTCATTCAAGATGGGTCTTGCTTCGCCAGCGGATAGCCCAGGCTTGCTGGGCTTGACTCCTTTTAAGTTCTTGTATGGCTTGCCAGGCAAGTCGGTTCCTCTTTGCTAAAAAAAATATTGTACAAAAACTTGAACCTTGTACAGGTGTGTGCCTTAATCTACTACAAGGTTATACAAGGATTCTCAATATGTACAATTTTGAGCCGCAGCGAATTCAACTGGGTATCAGTGCCTGCCTGTTGGGGCAGCAGGTGCGTTTTGACGGTGGTCATAAGAATTCTGTCTATTGCCAGCAGGCGCTTAGGCAGCATTTTGACTTTGTGCCAGTCTGTCCTGAGATGGCAATAGGTATGGGCGCGCCACGCAAGAGCATACGTCAGGTGCGCCGCGGTGATGAGATCCGGATCCAGAGCCGTGATGCCAGCCTGGATGTAACCGAGAGCCTGCAAAGTTTCAGTGAGCAAAAAGTCGCTGAATTGGGATTTTTAAGTGGCTATCTACTTTGTGCCAAATCACCTACCTGCGGCATGGAACGGGTCACTGTCTACAAGGAAGGCGGCGACCAGGGGAATCGCAGCGGCATAGGTGTGTTCGCCAAGGCCCTGATGCAACGCTGGCCACAGCTGCCGGTTGAAGAAGAGGGGCGCTTGAACGATTTGGTGATCAGAGAAAACTTTTTCACCCGGGTGTACGCCTTCCACGACTGGCAGTGTCTGCTGCACTCCGGCTTGAGCCTGCATAAATTGACCCAATTTCACGCCAGATACAAATACCTATTACTGGCTCACAGTCCGGCTCAATATCGCCAGCTTGGCCCCTTGCTGGCTGAAGGCGGTGAAGACTTGCAGGAAACTGCCCGGCGTTACTTTGGAGGCTTTATGGAGGCGCTGAAAAACAAGGCCAGTCGCCGCAATCACACCAGTGCGCTGCAGCATATTCAGGGCTATTTCAAACAACACCTGACCAAGGCGCAGAAGTCTGAGCTCAGTCAGGCGATAGATGAATATCGTCAGGGGCTGCAACCTCTGTTGGTGCCGCTGACATTGATTAAACATTACTTGAGGGAGCATCCGCAGCCGTATATTGCGGCCCAGGTTTATCTCAACCCTCATCCACAGGAGTTAAAACTGCGTTATGCCTACTGATAACATTGCCAACCTTTCCATCGGCGAAGTCGCCAGACTGACGGGGGTGAATCCTGTCACCTTGCGCGCCTGGCAGCGACGGTTTGGACTGGTTATCCCGCAGCGCACCCCCAAGGGCCATAGACTCTACAGTCAGGAGCAGGTTCAGCAGATCCGTGAAATCCTCTCCTGGCTTGAGCAGGGCGTGGCCATCAGCAAGGTCAAGCCACTGCTCAGTGGCCAGACAGAAAAACAGCTGCAGCAAGAAAATGAAGACGACGACTGGCTGAAGTTCAGCAGCAGTCTCACCGAGGCGGCACTTTCTCTCAGCAGTGCCCGCTTTGGCCGCTTGCTGGATGAATTCAGTGCCCTCTATCCCATTGCCCTGTGTTGTCGGCGCCTGCGCCATTGGTTGCAAGTATTGGACACCCAGCTCGATGAACGCCTCGACGGCGCACTTGTCCGCAGTTGGCTCGAAAGCCGTCTGGCTCACTATATCGGCGCCCGCAGCGAACAGTTGCTGCGCCAGAAACCCCGCTGGCAACTTCTTTATCTGCCGCTTGGCAAGCAGCCGGCCTGGAGTGAGCTCTTGCTGCAACTGGAGCTTATCACCCGGGGGGTTAGCCTGTTGCCGCTCAATATAGAGGAGCCTTTGGAAGGTCAGGGGCTGCAACTCTTGGCACACAGACTGCCGTTGCAGGGACTCTTGTTGCTGCCGCCTTCCCAGTTGCCCGGCAGCAGTGTCAAAGCCCTGTTCCAACTGGCGAGCGCTTTGGATTATCCACTGATCTTGAGCGGGGATTATGTGGCGGCTCACGCCAGTGCCTTTGAGCACTATGCCAAGGAACTGGCTGTGACTGAAAAAGGCGCCAAGAAGAGCAGGGAGCCCGTCAAGAGTCCTGTGCTTTGCAGCAGCAATGCTGCCATTTTGGCACTGCTGGGGCAGGCCGAGTCCGCCTCAAAACAACCGGAGGACAAGTAACATGTCCCAGTCCTTGCCCAATCATGTGCCTTCCAGTGAAAAGGCCTGTGTTGCCATCTGGTTTCGCAGCGATCTGCGCACTTCAGATAACCAGGCCCTGTGGCTGGCGTGCGAAGCGGCAAGGGCTCAAGGTCTGCCGCTGCGGGGTTTTTATATTGAGACTCCGGCCCAGTGGCAGCAGCACTCTGTTGGTCCCATGCAGCTGGATTTCATCGAGCGCAGCGTCAATCAACTGCAACGGGCGTTGGCATCTTTGGGGATAGCTTTTGATTTACTGCACTGTGATGATTTCTCTTTGGTGAATGACACAGTCGAGAAGTATTGCCGATGCCAGGGCGTTAAGCAGATTTTTGCCGGGCGCGAGGTGGAGATTAACGAGCAGCGCCGGGATCAGGCGCTGGCTCAGCTCACCAGGACTATAGGGGTAGGCCTGCAGTTTACCGATGAGCACTGTTTGCTGCCGCCAGGTAGCGTCTGTACCCAAGGCGGCGAAATGTATCGGGTATTTACCCCCTTCTTTCGCCGTTGGCGTGAGCTGCTGGGAAGAGAAGCGATAACGCCGCTGCCGGTACCTGCGCCTTTGGCCCCGGCTTTACCCGAACCCGCAGAGCTGAGTTTTAAGGTCAGCAGTAAACAAGACAGCCATCACTGGCCAGTGGGTGAAGGGGGGGCCAGGCAGCGGCTCGATAGTTTTATTGCCAACCAGCTTGCCGATTACGGCCAGGAGCGGGATTTCCCGGCCCTCGATGGCACCAGTTGCCTGTCGCCCTATCTGGCGTTTGGTATTCTCAGCCCGCGGCAATGTGTAGCAGCGCTGCTCAACCGCTTCCCCGAGGCTATGGTAGAGGACAATAGTCCAGGTCGCAGTTGGCTGGCTGAGCTGGCCTGGCGCGAGTTTTACCGCCATCTGCTGCACGCCTGGCCCCAGCTGTGTATGGGGCGCAACTTCAACGCGCTCGGCGATGACATAGTCTGGCGGAACGACCCGCAAGAGTTTGCCGCCTGGTGCGAGGGCCGCACCGGTTATCCGCTGGTGGATGCCGCCATGCGTCAGCTAAACCAAACCGGCTGGATGCACAATCGGCTGCGAATGGTGACCGCCAGCTTCCTCACCAAACACTTGTTGGTGGACTGGCGCTGGGGCGAGCAGTATTTTCGCCGCGCCCTGATAGATGGCGACCTGGCGGCCAATAACGGCGGCTGGCAGTGGTCTGCCGGCACCGGCTGTGATGCCCAGCCTTATTTCAGGATCTTCAACCCCATGAGCCAGAGTGAAAAGTTCGACCCCGACGCCAGTTTTATCCGTCGTTATCTGCCTGAACTGGCACACTGGCCGCTTAAACAGATACACCATCCGGGCACAGCCGCATCGTCCCGCTTCACCGAGCCGAGTCTGTTTGCCACTGCGGCTTATCCGCCACCTATAGTCGAGCACAGCGCGGCGCGGCAAAGGGCGTTGACCGCCCTGGCCGTGCTGAAAAAGTCTGCCTGAACTCAGTTCATTAGCCGAGGGATTATCATGACCAGCCACTCAGTCGCCGCGGAGATAGCGCCCGCTTCACAGCCGGCATCGTCGCAGTCTCAGGAGATTATTCAGGCATTTATTGCCTTGTATCAATCCCTGGGCCCTGAGCAACTGCCCACATTGCGCCAAAGGCTGCAGGCCGTCTACGCGCCTGAGATCTGTTTTTGCGATCCCATGCACCGACTGGAGGGGCTTGAGCAACTGGAACAGTATTTTGCCGGTTTGTATCGCAACCTGACCGAAATCGCCTTTGAGATCACTGATGTCTTGCCCGCCGGGGACCAGGCCGCCATCAGTTGGCAGATGAAGTACTGCCACCCCAAGTTGAACCGGGGGCAGAGTATCAGCGTCGATGGTATCAGCCTCATCAAGTTTGGCGACAGAATCCATTACCACAGGGATTATCTGGATCTGGGGCAGATGCTCTATGAACAGTTGCCACTGCTGGGCTCAGTGGTGCGCATGGTCAAGGGCAGGGCAAGCCGATGAAGACAGTATTGATCACGGGTGCCAGCTTAGGCATAGGTGCCGAGCTTGCCAGACAATATGCCGCCGCCGGTTGGCGGGTCTTGGCCTGTGGCCGCAATGAACAGGCTCTGGCCGCCCTCGAAGGCTGCGAGCCTTTGAGGTTCGATGTCACCGACAGAGACTCGGTGCTTAAGCTTGGCAGCAAGCTCAAATTGGAGTTGGGCCAAGCCGATGGTGTGGATCTGCTGCTGCTCAACGCCGGTACCTGTGAGTACATAGACGAGGCCATGGCCTTTGACAGCGCCCTGTTTGAGCGGGTTATCCGCACCAATCTGTTGGCTGTGGGCTATTGCCTGGAAGCCTTTATGCCTTTGCTTGCCCGTGGCAGCCAACTGGCGCTGATGAGCTCAAGCGTTGTGATGCTGCCTTTTCCGCGGGCGGAGGCCTATGGCGCCTCCAAGGCAGGGATCAGTTACCTGGCGCAGAGCTTGCGGCTCGATCTGGCCCACAAGGGAATAGACGTCAGCGAAATTCGCCCTGGCTTTGTTAAAACGCCGCTCACCGACAAAAATGACTTCGCCATGCCGATGCGGATCTCCGCCGATAAAGCCGCCAACACCATCATCCAAGCCCTGGCCGCCAGACGGCGCCTGATTGCCTTTCCCGGGCGTTTTATCTGGCTGCTGACTCTGCTGAGCTGGTTGCCCCGCAGTTGGCTGGCAGCCGCCCTTGGTAAACCCTCTGCAAAAAACGGGAGCCCAGTATGACAGTTTCAACCGGCAACAAGCCGCGCATCGCCATAGTCGGTTCGGGGATCTCCTCGCTCACTTGTGGTTATCTGTTGTCGCAGCAGTATGAGGTGACGTTGTTTGAAGCCGCCGATTATCTGGGCGGGCATACGGCCACAGTGGATGTTGAGCTTGGCGGCAAACCCTACGCCATAGACACAGGGTTTATTGTGTTCAACGACCGCACCTATCCCAGGTTTCAGGCCTTGATGGCCCGGGTCGGTATCAAGGCGCTGGCGACCGAGATGAGCTTCTCGGTGCAAAACCTTGTCAGCGGTCTTGAATACAACGGCCATAGCCTGGCGACCCTGTTTGCGCAAAAGCGCAACCTGCTGAGTCCGACTTTCTGGGGGTTCCTGAGGGAGATTTTGGCCTTCAACAGCCGCTGCAAAGCCTTGTATCAAAGCGGTCATTACCCGGCGGTGACACTGGGGGAATTTCTCGAACAGCAGGGGTTCTCCGACTTCTTCTGTCAACACTACATTCTGCCGATGGGCGCCGCTATCTGGTCGTCCAGTATTCAGGATATGCGCGCCTTCTCGCTGCCTTTCTTTATCCGTTTCTTTGAACATCATGGACTGTTGGCCGTCAGCAATCGGCCGCAGTGGTATGTGCTCGAAGGCGGCTCCCGCAGTTATATTCCGGCGCTCAGCGCGCCCTTTGCCGAGCGGGTGCATCTCAACTCGCCGGTAGCACAAATCCGCCGCCAAGCGGGGAGCGTGCAGCTCAGAGTCAAGGATAGCTGGCATGAGTTCGATCAGGTGATCCTCGGCTGTCACAGCGATCAGGCGCTGGCCATGCTCGGTGACGCCAGTGAGCAGGAGCGGGAGATACTCTCCAGGCTTAAATACCAGGATAACCAGGTGACCTTGCATACAGACACCTCGTTGCTGCCGAAGTATCGCGCCGCCTGGGCCAGTTGGAATTATCGTCTCGATGGCGATGCCAGCCGTCCCGCCTGCGTGACCTATAACATGAATATTTTGCAGCGCCTGCCAAAGTCTGCGCCGGATTTTTTGGTGACCCTGAATCAGGATGAGGCGATAGCCAAGGACAAGGTGCTCAAACGCTTTGTCTATGCTCACCCGGTATTCAATGAACAGAGCCAGGCGGCGCAGCAACGCCGCAGCGAGATCTGCGGCCAAGACCGTATCCATTTTGTCGGCGCCTACTGGTACAACGGCTTTCATGAAGACGGGGTACGCAGCGCCCTGGATGTTTGTGAAAGGTTCGGGGTGAGCCTATGAAACCCGAAACGGGTCTCTATCTCGGCAGCGTCAGCCACTCTAGGCTAACGCCGGTAAGGCACTGTTTTCGCTATCCCTTTGCCCTGATGCTGCTGGACTTGGATGACTTGCCAAGGCTTTCGTCCCTGAGCGGCTTGTTTGGTGAATCCCCTTGGTCTGCACTGCGTTTTCGGCAGCAGGATTACCTCAAGGCGGCTTCAGAATCGAATACTGCCACCTCGCTGAAACAGCGGGTGCTGGATAAGGTGATTGCGCTCGGCGGCGAGGCCGGCTGCGACAGTGTGCTGTTCGCCGGGCAACTGCGCCACTTTGGACTCTATTTCAGCCCGGTCAACTTTTTCTACTGCTTTCAAGGTGATGAATATAAATACCTGTTGGCTGAGGTGAGCAATACCCCCTGGAATGAGCGTCACTGTTATCTGGTGTCGGCCGAGGCGCCGGCGCTTGGCGACAAGTGCTTCCATGTATCGCCTTTTATGTCGCTGGACTATCGCTATCGCTGGCATATTCCGGCGCCGGCAGAGCGGCTCGATTTGCGGATCAGCAATCTACCCGGCAAGGGGGATGTGGCAGGGCTGGCCCCCGAGTCGCAAAAGGCCAGCTTCGATGCGGTATTAAGCCTCAAACGCCGCCCCTTCAATGGCCGTGAGCTCAGGCGTTATCTGTGGGGCTTTCCCTTGATGAGCCTGAAAATTCTTTGGCTCATCTATTGGCAAGCGCTGCGTTTGTGGCTTAAGCGGGTGCCCTTTGTGCCTTACGAGCGCAGGCCTCAGGGCGGCACGGATTGATGCTAAGGAAGGTGCGAACAAGTCCCATGTGTACTCTGCGTCGGCTTACGGGCTTGGATGCAAGGCGTGGTTCACAGCAAATGGCCTTAGTCCTTTGCAAGAATTCCCTAAAGGTTTGGAAATTTCCCCGAGTGTGACAGCAAACATTGGAGAAAGAGATGGAAAACACAGTAGCCAAAAACAGACAGCAGTTGGCCGCCAGCGGCAAGAGTCTATGGGCCAGAGTCATGCAACAGGCCTTGAATGCCTTGGAGGGCGGTTGTCTTAAACTGCAGTTGGGGAGTGAGCAGTGGACCTTCGGCCCGCTCGATGCAGACCTGGTTGCCATAATTCGTATTCACGATGAACGCTTTTTTCGCCAGGTGATTCTGGGCGGCTCTATCGGCGCCGGTGAAGCCTATATTCAGGGGCACTGGTCCAGTCCGGATGTTACCGCCGTGGTACGCCTGTTTGCCCGTAATCTGCCGCTGCTGGATAAGATAGAGAAACGGTTTTCCTGGTTTTCCAACACAGTTAGCCGGGTGAAACACCTGCTGCGCCGAAACTCAAAGGCTGGTTCAAAGCGCAATATTCTGGCGCACTATGATCTGGGCAACCCCTTGTATCAGGCATTTCTCGACCCTGAGCTGCTCTACTCAAGCGCCGTCTATCCCCATGAAGAGGCGCAGTTGGATGAGGCGCAGCAGTATAAGCTGCAACTGATTTGCGAGCGGCTGGATCTGCAGCCCGGGATGAGTCTTTTGGAAATAGGTACCGGTTGGGGCGCCCTGGCTATCTATGCCGCCAAACACTATGACGTCAAGGTAACCACTACCACTATTTCCGATGCCCAGTACCAATATGCCAGTGAACGGGTTGCCGCCGAAGGACTGAGTGAGCGCATTACCCTGTTGCGGCAGGATTATCGCCAGCTCAGCGGCCAGTATGACCGTTTGGTCTCGATAGAGATGATAGAGGCAGTGGGCCACGATTATCTGCCGGGATTTTTTGCCGGACTGGATGCCCTGCTCAAGTCGAGCGGCAAGCTGTTACTGCAGGCGATTACTATTAAAGATCAGCGCTATGACAGCTACCGCAAAGGGGTGGATTTTATTCAGCGCTATATTTTCCCCGGCGGCTGCCTGCCATCTGTCACCGAGATGACGCGCCACTTGCAGCGGCAAACCTCCATGACCCTCTGGTCGTTGGATGATATAGGTCTCGACTATGCACGCACCCTGAATGACTGGCATGCCAACTTCGATGACGCCAGAGAGCGGGTGCGCGAACTCGGCTATGGTGAGGACTTTGTGCGTATGTGGAAGTTTTACCTGAGTTACTGCGAGGGTGGTTTTCTTGAGCGCACCATAAGCACAGTGCAACTGACTGCGGTCAAGGACGGCTATCGTCCGCTCAGCTCAAGACAAATTGCAGGTTAGGCCATGAGACTCTCATCGCCCTGGTTTTTTCTGCTGCTCAATGCGACCATTTTCCAGTTGGGCTGGTGGTCTTTGATCCTGTTTGCCAATCAGGCGCTGGTGTTTGCTCTCTTGCTGCTTTGTGTCCAGTTGCTGCTTGTCAATCCGGGCTACCGCTCAGCCCTCATGGTCGAAAATGTCGGGGATGAGAAAAGCCAACGGGTAGAGCAAAGCCAACTGGCAGAGCAAAGGGTAAAGCGTAGCGGATACAGCATGAAAACACTCAACGCTGTGCTGATACCGGCAGTCATCGGCATAGCCTTGGACGCCATGCTGCACCTTGGCGGAGTATTTGAGTTTGACAGTCCCTCGCGGCTTTTACCCTTGTGGCTCTGTTGCCTTTGGGGGCATTTTGCCGCGACGTTGGGGGTGAGCCTGGCCTGGCTGAGGGACTTGCCTAAATGGCAGCAGGCGCTCTTTGGCGCAGTGGGTGGCGCCGGCAGTTATCTGGCGGCATTTAGGTTGGAGGCTGTGGCTTGGCCCCTGGGGCAATCGGCTACCTTTAGCTTGTTGATACTCATCTGGTCGCTGCTGCTGCCACTGTTAAGTTATTGCAACCTCAGGCTTGAATGGGGTAAAAATCCCCCAATTACAGGATTTCTCTGACGGAGACCGGCAATGAAACGATTCATCAAGGGTGTAAACAAGGGAGCAAAGCAAGCCGGTAAGCTGCATAACCCAGGCTTTGCCGGGCTGCTGATGATACTGCTTGGTCTGCCCACTCAGGGATGGGCAGACAATTTACAGATTCAAGCACAGACTCAAGCACAGCAGGCTCAAGCGCTGAGCCAAGTGCAGACACCTGAGCCCAAAGCTGCCCAGGTCGAGCCCTCAAAGGCGGAGCTTGCCAGCTTTCGGGAAGTGGGCCGCGGTGAAATGGACTGGTGGTTTATGACCCTTTATCGGGCCAGGTTGCTGACGCCGGATGGTAGTTACCAGCCCAATAGCTTCCCGCAGCAGCTGGAAATTCAGTATTACCGGGATATCCCCGCCTCGCGACTCCTTGAGGCCACCAAACACCAGTGGCTGCATCTGGGATATGACAGAGAGCAGATATCTGCCTGGTTGGCGCTGCTTGAAGGGCTCTGGCCGGATGTGGAGCAGGGGGACAGATTGAGCTTTGTGGCAAGCGGGCCGCAGCAGGGATACTTTCTGTTCAACGACAAGCCGTTAGCCGCGATTGCCATAGATGAGAGCGCTTCGAGCGAGCATAAGCATTTTGCCGATGCATTTTTGGCGATTTGGTTGTCAGAGCGCAGCAGTCGGCCGCAGCTGAGAGCTCAGTTGATAGGAGAGCAGGCATGCAAATGTTAATGAGCAGGTTTATCGGTTTCACCAAGGTTTGGTTGTTATTTCTGATGCTAGGGCTGAGCGGTTGCGGCAGTGTCGACATTCATGACTATAGCGCCAGCGAACCTAAGTTGGATCTGCAGCAGTTCTTTAACGGGGAGCTGCAGGCTTCAGGCATGGTGCAAGATTACAGCGGCCAGGTGGTGCGCCGTTTCAATGTGCGGATGACGGGTAGTTGGCAGGGGAATCAAGGTGTGTTGCAGGAGTGGTTTGAGTATGACGATGGTGAGCTTGCCGAGCGAACTTGGCAGATTACCAAGCTTGCCGATGGCCGCTATCAGGGCAGAGCCGAGGATATTCTGGGGGTGGCAGAAGGGCAAGCTGAGGGCTTTGCCCTGCGCTGGCGCTACGACATGCTGCTGAAGTTAGATAGCGGCGAGTATCAGGTGCATTTCGACGACTGGATGTATCAAACGGCGCCGGACACCATAATCAACCGCAGCGAGATCCGCAAATGGGGCCTGACGGTGGGGGAGGTGACTCTGGTAATCCGTAGGTTGAATGAATTTGATGCTAACAAGGAAGCACTCCCGCTGCACAAAAATAATTGAATATTCCTTATTTATTCGTTGGTTGAACAAGAATAATTGCGGCAGGACGTTTTACCGCTTGTGTCTAAAAACATTTGCGGCGTCTATTGGACGTCCAAAATTACTGTGGTTTTGTGGCGATTTCCCTAATTGCTTCATTGCTTCATCGTATTTGCTCCAATGATCACAACAGCTTATGTCTCTACTGAAGAAATGATGCTCATTTAAGAACGCGTCACAGGCTGCGCAATAGAACAGTGAGCAGTCCTGCTCAAATTGATCTCCATGTATATAGTGCCTTTGGTTCATTTGCATGTTGTCTCCTGAATAAACGCTATCAATTATGGTACGCCATGACTAACGCTGAGTCTCAGCCTGGGTTAAGCTTAGCTCTGTTTTAATAACAACCGTCTCTCAACACAGGTTTCAATATTGATGAACAACAAGTCTCTGCTACTGCCTTGGTTTTCGATGGGCTTATTGGCACTGGTATCGCTTGGCGGCTGCTCGAATGGTATCGATTTCAGTTTTGAAGCGCCCGAGGAGGAGCGGGTGAATCCCAATCTTCCCGACGAAGATCCCATGGCACAGGATAACCAGAGGATCATAGATGACGCGCGCCGGGAAGGGAAAATCGACCCTCAAGTGTTTCCCGGGCTGCGCTGATCAACCCAGTTGTTTGCTGTTGTCGCTCTGCTTGCGGTCATAGTATTCGAAGGGAAACAGGTTGCGCAGGCGTTGAATATTGGCATCTCCGGCGTTGGCGCTGATGTGTAGCCGCACTTCACCGCTGCGCTCGGCGCGTACTGTACAGGTGAGTTTCTCTTTCTTGACCAGGGCGCGGCATTCACGTTCAAACTTCTCGGGGATTTTACCCTTGTGGGAGGTCATACGACCGTCCTTGAAATGCATTTCAAATATTGTCATTCCTTTCTTGTTACTGAAAACCAGTTTGTAGATAAGCACTAACGCCAGGGCGATAAAGAGTATTTTTAACATAGTGGCCATAGTGAGACTCCTTGTTTCAGCAAGAGTAAATATTGCTATCCAGATGTAATCTAATATCTTCAGTTATACCTGCAAGCGGCGGCGTTTGACAGTGCACCCAGGGTGGATTTTTGTGATAAGGCTAGAAGGACTGGCAAATTGGCAAACCTTGGTTATTATTTGTTCAGCAATATCTGTTTTACCACAAGCCAAGATCAAGGATGAAGCCATGTACCTTTCCAATGCCGAGCGCTGGGCGCAAATCTGTGACAGACAAGTGGAACTGATGGCAAAGCTCAGCGAGCAGTTTCCCGAGCGGCGAGAGCAACTGCAACACCTCACCCATAGCTGGCAAGACGTCAAACATCAGGTGCGCCGGGGCGATACCCCCCACGTACCGCCACTGCGTTGAGAACTGAATCAATTTATAAAAAAGAGCCGCTCAGGGAGCGGCTCTGTTACTTTTGGTTGGTGGGAGGAAGATGGGGGCTTGCCCGTGCAGGTCTGTCCTATGGCTTGCCTGGGCACAGCAATTTTGCGGCTTAGAAAGCGTAACTGACACTCGCCAGCACAGTGCCGTCATTCTGGAAGGTGCCACTGCTTATCTCGGCATCCGAATCTATATCTGTGTCCAACCAGGCCACAGACAGACCAAAACCGGCAATCTCAGTCGAGACACCTATGGAGTAATCCAGATATTTGCCCATATCGTCATCGGGCGCATCGCCGAAGTTGTAACCCAGGTGCAGATCCAGGCTCCAGTTTTCGGCAAACTCATAACTATAGTTCAGCTCGGCATAGTGGTAGTCCAGATCTGAGCCCGCATAGTCATTGGTGTACCAGTAGGCAGCCCTAAAATCGCTGAACTCGAGGCCGAAAGAGATTTCGTTGTAGTCCTGGGAGACATTGTCGCCCGGGTACATATAGCGCAGCAGGGTAATATCGTAGGCCAGGTTGTCGTTGATCTCACCGGCGTAACCCAGGTAAACATCCAGTTCGAAATCGGCATCCACTTGATCCTCTTTGGGAGTGCCATCTTCATCGAATTCCACATTACTGGCCCAGGCTCCGACGAAGAAACCCGAGTCGTGACTCCAGTCCAGACTAGCTTGCACGGCAAAATCACCGGCGGTTTGTGACACACCTCTAAAGCGGTAGTCATTGGTCACGGCTATCTCGCCGCTGACTTCGGCCATGGCAGAGGTTGAGGTTATGGCGCCGCCAAGCAGCAGTGCCCATAGCAGAGGGTTGGATCTTCTTATCACTGGGTTCACAAGCATTTCTCCCTTCTTTGGTTTGCCGGCCCCGTCCGGGAAGATTCCGGCGCGGCCTGGTTTATGCCAAACAACAGCAGCTATGCTGAGACCTCATGGCGGTTTTGTTTTTATCTGTTGGATTCAAACACCACATAGAGCTTGCGGCAGGGAACCGTTACCTGCCAGCTGCCGCGAAACCCGGCCGGGATCACAAACCTGTCACCCGGGCCAACTTCGAGACGATTTCCCTGCTCATCGCTGATGACACTGTTACCCTCGAGGATTTCGCAATACTCGTGCTCAGTGTAGTCAACTTTCCAAGCACCTGTTTCGCTTTGCCAAATTCCGGTATGAAACTGCTCACAGGGGCTGGAGTAATGGTTCTCCAGCCGTTGGCGCGGCGCGTCCTGCAGACGCTTTTCCTCGGCGATGGAGTATTCACTTATCTCGGGAGTATTGCGCGCCAGTACTCTGATATTGTTGATGTGCATCAGGCTCTCCCTCTCTCCCTATTTCATGGTCGGCATGATGAAATCGGCACTCAGCTGTTTGGGCCAGCGGGCGGTAACGGCTTTGCGCCGGGTGTAGAAGCGAACTCCATCCGGGCCGTGCATATGCAGTGGGCCAAACAGCGAGCGTTTCCAACCGCCGAAACTGTGAAATGCCATGGGCACAGGGATAGGCACATTGACCCCTACCATGCCGACTTGCACCGAGTGGCAAAAGTCGCGCGCCAGCTCGCCGCTCTGGGTAAAGATGGCGGTGCCGTTGCCGAACTCATGTTGATTGATAAGAGCCAGCGCCGAGTCATAGTCGGCCACCCTGACTATGCAAAGCACAGGGCCGAAGATCTCTTCCCGGTAAATCTGCATCTCAGGGGTTACGCCATCGAACAGGGTCGCACCGAGAAAGAAACCTTCACTGTCTGCCAAGGTATTGCGGCCATCGACCAGACAAACTGCGCCCTGCTGTATACCGCTGTCTATATAGCTGCAGACCTTGTCCAGATGCGCGCGGGAGATAAGCGGCCCCATTTCCATACCCGGCTCCAGGCCGTTACCTACCTTGAGCGCGGCTATCTTGGGTTGCAGTTTTTCTATCAGGGCATCGGCCACATCAGCAACCGCCAGTACCACGGAAATAGCCATACAGCGCTCGCCGGCAGAACCATAGGCCGCGCCCATCAGGGCGTTGCTGGCCAGTTCCAGATCGGCATCCGGCATCAGCAACATGTGGTTCTTGGCGCCGCCGAGTGCCTGTACCCGCTTGCCGTGGGCCGATGCCTTACTGTAGATATACTCGGCCACAGGCGTTGAACCGACAAAGGAGATGGCCTGAACATCCTGATGGCAGAGCAGGGTATCTACCGCCAGCTTGTCGCCGTTGATAACATTGAAAACCCCATCCGGCAGCCCGGCCTGGGTCAACAGCTCGGCAATTCTGAGTACCGGCGCCGGATTCTTTTCCGATGGTTTCATCACAAAGGTATTGCCGCAGGCGATGGCAATCGGGAACATCCACATGGGAACCATCACAGGGAAATTGAACGGCGAAATGCCGGCAACCACCCCGAGCGGTTGATTGATGCTCCAGGCATCGACGCCAGTGCCAACCTGTTCAGTGTGTTCCCCCTTGAGAAGATGGGGAATGCCGCAGGCAAACTCCACCACTTCCAGTCCTCGAACCAACTCGCCCCTGGCATCCTCAAGCACTTTGCCGTGTTGCAGGCAGATAAGCTCGGCCAGCTCATCCATGTGGGCTTCTACCAGGGCTTTGAAGCGAAACAGTACCCGCGCCCGGTTAAGGGGCGATACCTTTGACCAGGCGTCAAAAGCCTGCTTGGCCGAGTCTATCGCCCGTTCTGTATCAGCCTGGGAAGCGAGAGCGACTCTGGCTTGCTCTTCGCCGTTGGCCGGGTTGAAAATGGGCAGTGAAGCCTGAGCCTGGCTGCCATCTGTCTCATGTCCATCTATATAGTGGCTGTAAATACGCATAACTATCCTGTGTGCTCAGTCGACGGTTTGGATGGCGTCGGCCAGGGTGGAAATCAGTTGATCTATTTGGGACTCTTCCACTATCAGTGGCGGTGAGAGGGCTATGATGTCGGCGGTGGCCCGTACCAGCGCACCTTGCCAGAAACAGCGCTCGAAAATCTGATAGCCGCGTTTGCCAACACCATGCGGGCTGGGGGCCAGTTGAATGCCACCCACCAGGCCGGTATTGCGAATATCGATGACATTGGGCAGCCCCTTGAGACTGTGCAGCGCCTGCTCAAAGTAGGGCGCCATCGTTGTAGTGCGCTCAAACAGCTTTTCGTCACGGTAGATATCCAGGGTGGCCAGTGCCGCCGCGGCCGCAACCGGATGCCCTGAATAGGTATAGCCGTGAAAGAACTCGATCATCGTCTCAGGGCCCTGCATACAGGCATAGTGAATCGCTTGCTGCACAAACACCGCGCCCATAGGGATGGCGCCATTGTTGAGCGCCTTGGCCGTGGTCATTATGTCCGGAGTCACATCCCAGTGGTTGCTGGCAAAAGCGCCGCCCACCCGGCCAAAACCTGTAATCACTTCATCGAATATCAGCAAGATGCCGTATTTTTGAGTGATCTCCCGAAGGCGCTTGAGATAGCCCTTGGGAGGCAATATTACCCCGGCCGAACCTGACATGGGCTCGACGATAACGGCGGCGATATTCTCTGCGCCATGCAGGGCAATCAGCCCCTCGAGCGCCTCGGCCTTGTCGGCGCCATGCTCGGGCAAGCCGCGGCTGAAGGCGTTGGCTTCCATATCCAGAGTGTGGGGCAGATGATCGACGCCACCGAGGAGCTGCGGGCTGAAACCTTTGCGGTTATTGCCAATTCCGCCCACCGAAATACCGCCAAACCCCACGCCGTGATAGCCCAGCTCACGGCCGATAAAACGGCTGCGGCTCGGCTCGCCATTGGCTCTGTGGTAACACAGCGCCAGCTTGAGTGCTGTGTCGACCGACTCTGAGCCCGAGTTGGTAAAGAAGATACGGTTCATGCCGGGCGGGGCGATTTCACTGAGGCGCTCGGCCAACTCGAATGCCAACGGATGACCCATCTGAAAACTGGGGGCATAGTCCATTTCGCGGATCTGACGGCTGACCGCCTCACTGATCTCCGCCCGGCCATGGCCGGCATTACAGCACCAAAGACCTGCGGTGCCGTCCAGCACCTGACGGCCATCGACATCCCGGTAATACATGCCTTCGGCCGAAGCCAGTAGCCTGGGAGTCTGCTTGAATTGACGGTTGGCACTGAAAGGCATCCAGTAATGCTCGAGATTGCCCTGTGTTTTCGCCTGTTGTTTTAGCTCTGCCATAAGCATTAACCTTAGTGTTGCGGGCTTGTTAATGGTGATTGATATTTCGCTATGCTATGTCAGAAATAATGAACATGGAAGGCCTGTGTGCAATTATTTATGCCAAAAAATCTATTTTTGTAAAATATATTGAATTTATGCCGTGCTCGAGGCTAATCTGGAGCGACCCGAATAACTCGCGATGGCTGCACGAGTTGGCCGCGATAGGCCTACTGAGGTAGTGGAATGCCCGCTTGCAAGCAGATGAGAGGATTTATGAGTACACCGCAAACCCGTCAGCAATGGCAGCAGTTGGCCGCGCAATTGCAGATCTGTGGCCAGGCCTTTATCCATGGAGAGTATTGTGCAGCCGTATCCGGAGAGACCTTCGATTGCATCAGCCCTGTGGATGGCAACAAGCTTGCCGCCGTAGCCAGTTGCGATCTGGCCGATGCCGAGGCGGCGGTGGCCAGTGCCAGAGCCAGTTTTGAATCCGGAGTCTGGTCGCGAATGGCGCCGGTAGAGCGCAAAAAGGTGATGATACGCTTTGCCGATTTGCTGGAGGCGCATAGCGATGAACTGGCCTTGCTGGAAACCCTGGATATGGGCAAGCCAATCCGTTTTTCCAAGTCGGTGGATGTGACCAATGCCGCCAGGGCCTTGCGTTGGTCCGGCGAAGCGGTTGACAAGATTTACGACGAGATAGCGCCCACCGCTGACAATGAAATAGGCATGATCACCCGTGAGCCTGTCGGGGTAGTGGCCGCGATTGTGCCGTGGAACTTCCCCTTGCTGATGGCCTGCTGGAAACTGGGGCCGGCGCTGGCCAGCGGTAACTCTGTCATCCTCAAACCCTCGGAAAAATCCCCTTTGACGGCGATTCGTATGGCTGCCATTGCCTTGGAAGCCGGGATCCCGCCTGGAGTGCTCAATGTATTGCCCGGTTTTGGCCATACAGTTGGCAAGGCGCTGGCGCTGCATATGGATGTCGATACTCTGGTGTTTACCGGCTCCACCAAGATAGCCAAGCAACTGATGGTCTACGCCGGTCAGTCCAATATGAAACGTGTGTGGTTGGAGGCCGGTGGCAAGAGCCCGCACATAGTCTTTAACGATTGCCCGGATCTCAAGGCGGCGGCGCAGGCGGCAGCTTCGGCCATCGCCTTCAACCAGGGCGAAGTTTGCACCGCAGGTTCGCGCCTGCTGGTGGAGTCCGGGGTCAAGGAGCAACTGATAGCGCTCATTATCGACGAGCTCAAATCCTGGCAGCCGGGGCATCCGCTGGATCCGGATACCGTCAGTGGCGCCGTGGTGGATCAGCAGCAGCTGCAGACTATTCTCGGTTATATCGAGGCGGGTAAGCAGCAAGGTGCTGTGCTGGCCTGTGGCGGCGAGCAACTCATGGCTGAAACCGGTGGCGTTTATGTGGCGCCGACCCTGTTCCGTGAAGTGAATAACCAGATGAGTATCGCCCGCGAGGAGATCTTCGGCCCTGTGCTGAGTGTGATTGAATTTGAGGGAATGGAGCAGGCGATAGCCATAGGCAACGATAGCATCTATGGCCTGGCGGCCGGTGTGTGGACAGCGGATCTCAGCAAGGCCCACAGAACCGCCAAGGCGCTGAGAAGCGGTATGGTGTGGATCAATCATTATGACGGCGGCGATATGACGGCGCCTTTCGGTGGTTATAAGCAGTCGGGTAACGGCCGAGATAAGTCGCTGCATGCTTTTGATAAATACACAGAAATTAAGGCAACCTGGATAGCCATTTAATCGGTTTGCTGTAATAGACAATCCCCCTGCCTTGCGGGGGGAAAGAGGCTAAGTTCAGGGCTTGAGGTGTTCACGCACAGGTTCAAACAGCGCATCGAGCAACACTTGAGTGCGGTTATCTTCGACTCGCAGCTCCAGCCAACCGTCACTGCCGAGAATTTCAAGCTGCCTGCACACGAGTTTCGGGGGGGAGGCTTGCAGTTCCCCCTTGAGGCGAAAAATCCCCTGCGGCGTATGAATGCGGCTGATATCGAAGGGTGTATTCACGACTGCCACAACGCCTTTGCTGTACTTGTTTTCAAAATGGCTCCCTACTCAAAATACACTTATCTTCAAAACAGGTCTTTTCAAGACAAGCCTTGTTCAGAATAGATCCTTGAATCTATGGTACAGCATGCCTGCCGCCAGAATGGGCGAGCGCAGCGCCGGGCCACCCGGGAAGGTCATATGCTCTATTGAGGCAAAGATATCGAAGCGCTCAGCCTGCTGACTGATAGCTTCTGCCAGCAGACGACCCGCCATATGGGTGGCATTGACGCCATGCCCGGCATAGGCCTGGGCGAAATAGATGTTGGGGCTATCCGGCAACCTGCCTATCTGCGGCAGACGGTTGGCGCCTATCCCTATCATGCCACCCCACTGATAATCTATTTTCACGCCCTTGAGCGCCGGGAAAACTCTTTCCATATTGGGCCTGAGCGCGGCGCAAATGTCCTTGGGATCTCTGCCCGAGTAGTTGCACAGCCCGCCAAATAACAGGCGGTTGTCGGCCGACAGATGAAAATAGTCCAGTGCTATGCTCATATCGGCGAAGGCCATATTCTGCGGAATAATGTCAGCGCAGAGTGCTTGCGACAGGGGCTCGGTCGCCAACAGATAACTGCCGGCCGGTAGCACCTTGCCGCCGATATGAGGTTCGAGTTTGGCACCTATATAGGCATTGCCGGCCAAAATCAGATAGCGGCAACGGACTTCGCCGCCCCCAGTCCTGACCCGTATCTGCTCGCCCTTGATGATTTCGGTGGCGGCGCTGTCTTCATAGATGTTAACCCCCAGGCTTCGGGCCGCACGGGCCTCGCCGAGGGCCAGATTCAAAGGGTGCAGATGGCCGCTGCCCATGTCGCTGAGCGCGCCGAGATAACGCTCAGAGCCTATGACTTCGGGCAACTGCTCCTTGGACAACAGCTTGAGCTTATGTGGGTAGCCAAGTTGCTCAAGCTCGGTAAGCTCCTGCTCAAGCTCCTGCATATGTCTTGGTTTCAGCGCCAGATCGCAGTAGCCCCAGCGCAGATCGCAATCGATTTGATATTGCGCTATCCGTTCCCGGACGATATCGACGGCTTCAAAACCCATCTGCTTGATAGCCAGTACACCTTCTTTACCTATACTGGGCTCAAACTGTTCAATATTATGGCCAATACCGCGGATCAACTCCCCGCCATTACGCCCTGAGGCGCCCCAGCCCACTCTTTTGGCTTCCAGTATGGTGACCGCAAAGCCTCGTTCAGCCAGTTCGATGGCACTGTTGAGGCCGCTGAAGCCTGCGCCTATAACGCAGACATCTGTCTCCAAGGACTCTTCCAGCCTGGGATGCTGAAACAATTCTTTGGCGGTCGCATGGTAAAAAGAGGCGGGATAGTTGTCACTGTGAATGGGGGACTGGATTGGCATCATGGCTCCGTTCTTGTTATAAGTTTGGACTCGGCTGGTTACATCCGACGGTCGTCTCACTCTTGCCTTCAAAGTGTTCGTTTTATTTAACATGCTTTTGTCATATAATACAAAACAATTTCACCGGGACCCTGGTTGCCCTTGTGCAGAAGCCGCTGCCGACCGTGTCCTGTAACCGCCTGATAAGAGATTTTTGGGGGATTTGCGATTTGGATATAGGTGCCAGCCTCAAGGCTGTTAGAAAAATGAAAGGCCTGTCCCAGCGTGAGCTGGCTAAACGCGCCGGGGTGACCAACAGCACCATCTCTATGATAGAGAAAAACAGTGTCAGCCCTTCAGTCAGTTCACTCAAGAAAGTGCTTTCGGGGATCCCCATGTCGCTGGTGGAGTTTTTCTCCATAGGTGAAAACGGCACTACCGAGCAAAAAGTGGTGTATCGCTCCAATGAGCTTTTGGACATAGGCACTGGGCCGCTGGAGTTCAAGCTTATTGGTCGGGATTATCCCAACCGTGCCATGTCTGTGATGTCGGAGACTTATCCCCCGGGAGCCGATACGGGTGAAGAGATGCTGCGCCACGAAGGGGAAGAAGCGGCGCTGGTGATCACCGGTCGCTTTGAACTGACGGTCGGTGAAGAGGTGTTTATTCTGGAGGCCGGTGACAGCTACTATTTCAATAGCGAACAACCACACAGGTTCCGCAATCCTTTCGATGAACCCTGTCATCTGGTCAGTGCCACCACTCCTGCCAACTTTTGATCTTCCATTTCCTCTGCTGATTGCGATTTGCTGCCCGTAAATTCACTTCGGGCAGCATATTTGCCTGTAAGTGTAAATAATATCGACCGTATAACCCCGTGTGCACCGAATTGGTGCTCGCTGAACCAGTGTGATGCAAAGCCAATTTTTTGCCTTGTTCAAGCTTGTTTACACCTATCTCAAACACAAGGAATTTTTAAATATTCATTTAAAAATAAAAGCTTAAATAATTTTAGCTTGAGGTTGTGTTTAACAGGATATTAACCTCTTGCCTGTGCGAAAAAATCCGTGTAGTGTGTGAAAAAATGAACATTTGCTTTAGTGAATGTTCAAAACTGAGACCTGGATTTGAGTGTTTTGGGGTGAGATATGGCACAGGCAGCAATGGCGTTGGTGGGTGTAACCGCATGCAATGAGCAGTTGGGGCTGCATCCTTTCAATATTGTTGGCGAGAAATACCTCTTGGGCGTGGTCGAGGGTGCCGGAGCCTGGCCCCTGGTGATCCCGGCATTGGGGGCCGATACCCCGATAGCACAACTGCTCGAACGCCTGGACGGCATATTGTTTACCGGCTCCCCCTCCAATGTTGAACCTCATCACTACCAAGGCCCGGCCAGCGAACCGGGCACCCACCATGATCCCAAGCGGGATGACACTACCTTGCCTTTAATTCGCGCTGCCATAGAGGCCGGAGTGCCGGTACTCGGGATCTGCCGCGGCTTTCAGGAAATGAATGTGGCTTACGGCGGCAGTTTGCACCAGAAGCTCTATGAAGTGGGTGGTTTTATTGAACACAGAGAAGACAAGAGCGCGCCGCTGGAGGTGCAGTATGGCTTGTCCCACGAGGTCAGCATAGAACCTGGAGGGATGCTTTTCGACGCCTGGGGCCGTAGCCATGCGATGGTTAATTCCGTCCATACTCAGGGCGTGGAGCGCCTGGGTCAGGGGTTGCGGCCTGAAGCGCATGCTCCAGATGGTCTGATTGAAGCCTTCTCTGTCACCGACGCCAAGGCATTCGCCTTGGGAGTGCAGTGGCATCCGGAATGGCAGGTCAGAAATAACCCCTTCTACAGCGCAATTTTTAAGGCCTTTGGGGAGGCTTGCAGTCTTAGGGCGCAACAGCGGAATAAATAATATGAATAAGCTTGAAGCCTTCTTAAAAGAACAAAAAATAACCGAAGTTGAATGTGTTATCTGCGATATGACAGGTATCGCCCGCGGCAAAATTGCCCCGGTAGACAAGTTTATCGATGAAAAGGGCATGCGGCTGCCCGAGAGTGTGTTGCTGCAAACCGTGACCGGCGATTATGTCGATGATGAGGCCTACTATGGCCTGCTCAACAGCGCCGATATCGACTTTGTCTGCGTGCCCGATGAAAACGCGGTCTTTATGTTGCCCTGGACCCTGGAGGCCACGGCTCAGGTGATCCACGATACCTATGACAAGATGGGCAACCCGCTGGAGCTGTCGCCGCGCAACGTATTGAAAAAAGTGCTCAAGCTCTATGAAGATAAGGGCTGGGAGCCGGTGATTGCCCCCGAGATGGAGTTTTATCTCACCAGTCGCAGTGACGATCCCGATCTGCCACTCAAGCCCCCGGTTGGCCGCTCAGGCCGCGCCGAATCCGGACGTCAGTCCTTCTCCATCGATGCCGCCAATGAGTATGACCCCCTGTTTGAGGATATGTACGACTGGTGTGAGGCGCAGGAGCTGGATATCGATACCCTGATCCACGAGGAAGGCACGGCGCAGATGGAGATCAACTTCAGCCACGGCAATCCACTGGCGCTGGCGGATCAGGTGTTTGTGTTCAAACGCACCCTGAGAGAGGCCGCCCTCAAGCACGGCGTCTGCGCCACCTTTATGGCCAAGCCTGTGACCAATGAGCCTGGCAGCGCCATGCACCTGCATCAGAGCGTTATCGACAAGGAAACTGGCAAGAATATCTTCACCCGCGAAGATGGCACCATGAGCCAGAACTTTCTCAGTTATATCGGCGGGCTGCAGCGCTTTATGCCGGAATTTTTGCCGTTGATGGCGCCCAACGTCAACTCATTCCGCCGCTTCCTGCCGGGCACCTCGGCGCCGGTCAATCTGGAGTGGGGCGAGGAGAATCGCACCTGTGGCCTGAGGATCCCTGAGTCTTCACCGCAAAATCGCCGCATTGAAAACCGTATCCCGGGGGCCGATGCCAACGCCTATCTGGCCATTGCCGCCAGTTTGTTGTGCGGCTATTTGGGAATAGTTGAAGACGTGAAACCTTCGACGCCGGTGCAGGGCCGGGCCAACGAAGACCGCTCGGGGATCTCTTTGCCGCAGACGCTGGAAGAGGCGATGGCCATGATGGAAGAGAGCCAATATTGCCGTAAATATCTGGGGGAAGACTTCACCACAGGTTTTGTTGCGGTCAAGCGCGCCGAGCTTGAGAATTTCCGCCGGGTGGTGAGTTCCTGGGAGCGGGAATTCCTGCTGCTGACTGTCTAAGGAGGGAGAGATGAAATCACAACAGACCCAAAGCTGGCAGGCCAAGGACCATGCCCACCACTTGCATCCCTTTACCGATCCCAAGGCGTTGAAACAGGCTGGCGGGCGGGTGATTACCCGCGCCGATGGCGTCTATATCTGGGATTCACAGGGCAATCAAATTCTCGATGGCATGGCCGGACTCTGGTGCGTCAACATGGGCTATGGCCTGCGTTCCATCGCCGATGTGGCGGCACATCAGTTGCTGGAACTGCCTTACTACAACAGCTTCTTTCAGTGCAGCCACCCGCCGGCGATTGAACTGGCCGCCGAGATAGCCGCGCTGGCACCACCTCATATGAACAAGGTGTTCTTCACCGGCTCTGGCTCAGAGGCCAATGACACCAACTTACGCCTGGTGCGTCATTACTGGGACATCCAGGGCAAGCCGGAGAAGAAAACCATTATCTCGCGCCACAATGCCTATCACGGTTCCACAGTTGCCGGTGCCAGTCTTGGTGGTATGAGTGGTATGCATGCCCAGGGCGATCTGCCCATTCCCGGCATAGTCCACATTGCCCAACCTTACTGGTATGGCGAGGGCCAGGGACAGTCTGCCGAAGAGTTTGGCATTCGCTGCGCCCGCGAGCTTGAAAGTAAGATCCTCGAGCTGGGTGAAGACAAGGTAGCGGCCTTTATTGCCGAGCCTATTCAGGGCGCCGGCGGCGTGATAGTCCCGCCGGACAGCTATTGGCCGGAGATCAAAAAGATCCTCGCCAAGTACGACATATTGTTCATCCTCGATGAAGTGATCACCGGCTTTGGCCGCACCGGCTGTTACTTTGCCGCCGAGTATTACGATCTTGAGCCGGATCTTATCACCATAGCCAAGGGGATGACTTCGGGCTACGCCCCCATGGGCGGAGTGATAGTGTCGGATAAAGTCGCCGATACGCTGGATAAGGGCGGTGAATTTGCCCACGGCTACACTTATTCGGGCCATCCACTCAGTGCCGCGGTGGCACTGGAAAACTTACGCCTGATGAAGCAGGAAAACATAGTCGCCAAAGTGGCCGAGGAAACCGCGCCTTATCTGCAGCAGCGGCTGCGGCAAGTCTTGGCCCAGCATCCGCTGGTGGGTGAGGTGCGCGGCGTTGGCATGGTGGCCGCGCTGGAACTGGTTGCCGATAAGGCGAGTCATCAGCGCTTTGCTGCCGAGCTTGGGGTAGGCACTCAGTGCCGGGAGCATTCCATTGCCAGTGGCTTGGTGATGCGGGCGGTGGGAGACACTATGATCATCGCGCCACCCCTGGTGATAACCCAGGCTCAAATCGATGAATTGGTAACAAAGGCGAAACAAGCGCTCGATATGACCTACGCAAGCGTACAAAAATCGAACGGTTAAGATTGCCTGCCATTGGCGGTAAGGGCATGATATACCTTGCTGCCAAGGCGCCGATGCGGGTTTTAGGGAGTAGCATTGGTGACACTAATAACAATGACAATAAGTTAACAATTGAAGGCGGGTTACAACCGCTGCTACCCGTAAAAGGAGAGAGCATGAAGCTATTGACCAAAGTAACGTCTGTGGCACTGTTGGGAGGCCTTGCGGCCGCTGCCACGGCCCAGGCCGAAGAAGTTGTCCGGGTGTATAACTGGAGTGACTATATCGCCGAAGATACCCTGGCCAACTTCCAGAAGGAAACCGGGATCCGGGTGATCTATGACGTGTTTGACAGCAACGAAGTGGTTGAAGCCAAACTGCTTTCCGGCCGCTCCGGTTATGACATTGTCGTACCTTCGAACAACTTTCTTGCCAAGCAGATCAAGGCCGGGGCCTTTAAGCCTCTGGATAAAAGCAAGCTGAGCAACTATCAGAATCTGGATCCCCAGTTGATGAAACAGCTGGAGAAGGCCGATCCGGGCAACCAGTATGCCGTGCCTTACCTTTGGGGCACCAACGGTATAGGCTATAACGTCGCCAAGGTCAAAGAGCTGCTGGGAGAGGATGCTCCCACTGATTCGCTCGAACTGATGTTCAACCCCAAGTATGCCCAGAAGCTGTCATCCTGCGGCATGTCCATGCTGGACTCGGCCGATGATATGGTGCCGCAGGCGCTGATCTATCTGGGATTGGATCCCAACAGTACCAAGGCGGCCGACTTTGAAAAGGCCGGTGAAGTGCTGGCCAAGATACGGCCTTATATCACTTATTTCCATTCATCGCGCTATATCTCGGATCTGGCCAATGGTGATATCTGTGTCGCCTTCGGTTTCTCCGGCGATATCCTCCAGGCGGCGACCCGCGCCGATGAGGCAGGTAACGGCAACAAGATCGCCTATACCATTCCCAAGGAAGGCGCCAACCTCTGGTTTGATATGTTGGCTATCCCTGCCGACGCCGGCAATGTCGATAATGCGCTGACTTTTATCAACTACCTGCTCAGGCCGGAAGTGATAGCCCCCATCTCCAACTATGTTTCCTACGCCAACCCCAATGTACCGGCGCAGAAACTGGTGGATGAGTCTATCCGTAACGATCCCGGCATCTATCCACCACAGGCAACTCTGGACAACCTGTATGTGGGGGAAATTCGTCCACTCAAGGCCCAGCGGGCCCTGACCCGGGTTTGGACCAAGGTTAAATCCGGCCAATAACAATAACTCAGGGGCCAGGTGCCCCTTCATTGTCTGATTGCGTAGTACAGGCAAACTTTACTCGTTCCACCAGCGGCGGCCGCTGAGCCGTCCATTTGGTATTTTGCGGAGAAGTATTATGGCAATCACCTCGGGCATTCCTGTCAAACCCAATAATAAAACCCAGGATGAAGTGCTGCTCAAAATCGAGCGGGTCAGCAAGCTCTTTGACGATGTTCGCGCCGTGGATGATGTGTCGCTGACCATCAACAAGGGCGAGATCTTTGCCTTGCTCGGCGGCTCAGGCTCAGGTAAGTCGACTCTTTTGAGAATGTTGGCCGGTTTTGAAAAGCCTACCGAAGGACGCATTTTTCTCGATGGTCAGGACATTACCCATCTGCCGCCCTATGAACGCCCCATCAATATGATGTTCCAATCCTACGCCCTGTTTCCCCATATGACGGTGGCACAGAATATCGCCTTCGGCCTCAAGCAGGACAAGTTACCCAAGGCTGAAATCGAGCAGCGGGTGCAGGAGATGCTCAAGCTGGTGCATATGGAAAAATATGCCCACCGCAAGCCGCATCAACTCTCCGGCGGTCAGCGCCAGCGGGTGGCGTTGGCCCGTTCTTTGGCCAAGCGGCCGAAACTCCTGCTGCTGGACGAGCCCATGGGGGCGCTGGATAAAAAACTGCGGACCCAGATGCAACTCGAAGTGGTGGAAATTCTCGAGCGGGTGGGGGTGACCTGCGTCATGGTCACCCATGATCAGGAAGAAGCCATGACCATGGCCGAGCGGATTGCCATCATGAGCGATGGCTGGATAGCCCAGACCGGTTCGCCTATGGATATCTATGAAAGCCCCAACAGTAGGATGATTGCCGAGTTTATCGGCACAGTGAATCTGTTTGAGGGGGAGATCACCGCCGATGAGGTGGACTATGTGATCATTCAGTCCGAGAGCCTGAACCAGGCGTTTTACGTGGGTTATGGGGTGTCTACCAGCGTCGAGGACAAGCATGTCTGGTTGGCGGTCAGGCCGGAAAAAACCCTGATAAGCCGCGAGCAGCCCGAGGAGCAATACAACTGGGCCAAGGGCATAGTTCACGATATCGCCTATCTCGGTGGCTTCTCAGTGTATTACATTCGCCTTGGCAATGGTCAGATAGTCCAGTGCAGCATGACCAACCGTGAACGCCGCGCCGATCACCCCACCTGGGATGATGAAGTCTATATCAGTTGGGAGGACACCAGTGGCGTGGTGTTAAGATCATGAAGAAGCTCAAGTTAGGATTCAAAGGCCGCCACCTGACAATAGGCTTTCCCTATCTGTGGTTGCTGCTGTTTTTCGCGCTGCCGTTCGCCATAGTATTGAAGATAAGCTTTTCCACCGCGGCGATTGCCATTCCGCCCTACGAGCCAAGTTTTCAGTATGCCGACGAAGTGCTGCAGGTATTTATCAACCTGAGTAACTATCTGTTGCTGCTCAGCGACTCCATGTATTACTCGGCCTATCTCAACTCGCTCAAGATGGCGCTGGTTTCCACCCTAGGCTGTCTGCTGCTGGGGTATCCCATGGCCTATGCCATCGCCCGGGCGCCGGCCAGGTTGCAGACAGTGCTGCTATTGTTGGTGATGTTGCCCTCCTGGACCTCATTTCTTATTCGGGTCTACGCCTGGATGGGGATTTTGAGCAATACAGGGCTTATCAATAACCTGCTGCTGGGGCTCGGGATTGTTGATGAGCCGCTGCAGATGCTCAATACCAATCTGGCGGTGTATATCGGCATCATCTATGCGTATCTGCCCTTTATGATACTGCCGCTGTACGCCACCTTGGTGAAGCTGGATGTCAGCCTCTTGGAAGCCGCGGCGGATCTCGGCTCCCGCAGTCTCAATACCTTCTGGAAAGTGACGCTGCCCCTGTCCAAGAGCGGCGTCATTGCCGGTTCCATGCTGGTTTTTATTCCGGCCGTGGGGGAGTTTGTGATCCCCGAACTGCTCGGCGGGCCGGACTCGCTGATGATAGGTAAGGTGCTGTGGCAGGAGTTCTTCAACAACCGTGACTGGCCGGTGGCTTCGTCGCTGGCGATAGTGATGCTGGTGCTGCTGATTGTGCCCATCACCCTGTTCCATCGCTATCAGAGCCGCAGTCTGGAGAAAGAGATATGAAGAAGCTGAGTTTCTCGACCCTGATGTTATGGATTGGGCTGGTGTTTCTGTATGCCCCCATGTTTATTCTGATTTTCTACTCTTTCAACGCCTCCAAACTGGTAACTGTCTGGGGCGGCTTTTCCGCCAAGTGGTACGCCGAGCTGTTTGCCGATCAGCAGATACTGGATGCGGTCTGGACCAGTCTGCAAATCGCCTTTTACAGCTCTACCATGGCGGTGATCATAGGCACTATGGCGGCCTTTGTGATGACACGTTTTCGTCGCTCCTGGGCCAAGCTGACGCTGTCGAACATGATTACGGCGCCCTTGGTTATGCCCGAGGTGATCACGGGTCTGTCGCTGATGCTGCTGTTTGTGCATATGTCGGATCTGCTCGGTTGGCCGGCTGAGCGGGGCAGGATGACAGTCTGGATTGCCCATTCAACCTTCTGCGCCGCCTATGTGGCCGTGGTGGTGTCATCGCGCCTCAGAGAGTTGGATCTCTCTATTGAAGAGGCGGCGATGGATCTGGGGGCGACACCGCTGAAGACCTTCTTCCTGATAACTGTGCCCATGATAGCCCCGGCGCTGATGGCGGGCTGGCTGTTGTCGTTCAGCCTGTCGCTGGACGATCTGGTGATTGCCAGCTTCGCCTCGGGACCTGGCGCCACCACACTGCCTATGGTGGTGTTCTCCTCGGTGCGGCTCGGGGTGTCCCCCAAGATCAACGCCCTGGCGACACTGATCATTCTGGTGGTATCCCTGATCGCTTTCCTGTCCTGGTATCTGGCGCGCCGCGCCGAACGCCGCAGCAGACAAACAGAGGAATAACAATTAGGCGGTTGGCTGTGACAGCCACCGCCGCTATTTTTCTTATGTGTTTTAAATTTTGAACAAAGTGTGTTTTATAATGCGTTTTCTACTGGTTTTAGTCGATTTAACTGTGTAGGATGATGCAAGTGTTAAAAATAACAAACATAAAAGGCTGGATTAACCATGACTGCCACTGCCCACACCTCCTCTTATTATGCCGATTCGGCCAATGACACCCGTGAACGCAACAGCTTAAGCGAGGTGCTGGAAACCGATGTCTGTGTGATAGGAGCCGGTTATACCGGGCTCAGCTCGGCGCTGCACCTGTTGGAGGCCGGTTTCAAGGTGGTGGTATTGGAAGCGGCCAGAGTGGGTTGGGGCGCCTCTGGCCGCAACGGTGGCCAGATAGTCAACAGCTACAGCCGCGATCTCGATGTGATAGAGAGCACTGTCGGTAAGGCGCAGGCCAAGCTCTTTGGCGAAATGGCCTTCGAGGGCGGCCGCATCATCCGCGAACGCATCGAAAAATACCAGATCGATTGTGACCTCAAAAACGGCGGAGTATTTGCCGCCATCAACCGCAAACAGATGGGGCATCTGCAGCAGCAAAAAGCCCTCTGGGAGCGATATGGCCACACAGAACAGCTGCAGCTGTTGGATGATGCCGGCATTCGCCAGGTGGTCAATACAGACCGTTATATCGGCGGCTTGCTGGACAAGAGTGGTGGCCATATCCATCCGCTGAACCTGGCGCTGGGTGAGGCGAGGGCGGTGGAATCTCTCGGTGGAAAAATTTTTGAGGATTCGGCCGTAGTACGTATCGACGAAGGGGAGTACCCTATAGTACATACCGCCAATGGCCAGGTTAAGGCCAGGTTTGTGGTGGTGGCAGGAAATGCCTATCTTGGCAAACTGCTGCCCCAACTTGCTGCCAAATCCATGCCTTGCGGTACCCAGGTAATCACGACAGAACCCTTGGGTGAAGAGTTGGCCCACAGTCTGTTGCCGCAGGACTACTGCGTCGAGGACTGTAACTATCTGCTGGATTATTTCCGCCTGTCGGCCGACAAACGCCTGATCTATGGTGGCGGTGTAGTGTACGGCGCCCGAGATCCGGAGAATATCAAAGCGATTATCCTGCCCAAGCTGATCAAGACCTTCCCCCAATTGAAAGGGGTCCGTATCGACTATACCTGGACAGGCAACTTTCTGCTGACACTCTCCCGTTTGCCTCAGGTCGGCAGGATTGGCAGCAACATCTATTACTCCCAGGGCTGCAGTGGTCATGGGGTGACTTATACCCACCTGGCGGGCAAGTTGATTGCCGAGGTGCTGACCGGACAGGCGGAGCGTTTCGATGCTTTTGCCAGCCTGCCCCATTATCCATTTCCCGGCGGACATGCCCTGCGAGTCCCCTTTTCTGCGCTCGGCGCCTGGTATTACAGCCTGAGGGACAAACTGGGTATTTGATGCCTATCCGTACAAGGGCGCTTGGCGCCCATTTAAAGGAGTCGCAATGAAACTTAATCAGAGTGAGCTGCTGCGTGAACAAGCCTATATCGATGGCCAGTGGCTGGACGCAGACTCAGGCAAGAAGGTCAATATTTTCAACCCGGCCACCGGCGAGCGTATCGGCAGTGTGCCCGAGATGGGCGCATTTGAAACCCACAGAGCCATAGATGCCGCCGAGCGGGCTCTTCCGGCCTGGCGGGCGTTGACCGCCAAAGAGCGCAGCAGCATTCTCAAACGCTGGTTCGAGCTTATCAACCAACACGCCGATGACCTGGCGCTGCTGATGACCACAGAGCAGGGTAAGCCTCTGGCAGAAGCCCGCGGTGAGGTCACCTATGCTGCTTCCTTTATCGAGTGGTTTGCCGAAGAGGGCAAGCGGGTTTACGGCGATACGATCCCAGGCCATCAACAGGACAAGCGCCTGTTGGTGATCAAGCAGCCCGTGGGCGTGACCGCGGCCATTACGCCCTGGAACTTCCCGGCGGCGATGATCACCCGTAAGGCGGGTCCTGCACTGGCGGCCGGTTGCACCATGATAGTCAAACCGGCGCCGCAGACCCCTTTTACCGCTCTGGCGCTGGCCTACCTGGCGATTGAAGCGGGCATTCCTCCCGGCGTCTTCAGCGTGATTACCGGTGATGCCAAGGCGATAGGCAATACCCTTTGCGACAGCGCCGTGGTGCGTAAGCTGTCTTTCACCGGCTCGACCGGCGTGGGCATTCATCTAATGCAGCAATGCGCCGCCACCCTGAAGAAACTGTCACTGGAGCTCGGCGGCAACGCGCCCTTTATCGTGTTTGATGATGCTGATCTGGATGCTGCGGTCGAAGGGGCGATGATCTCCAAATACCGCAATGCCGGCCAGACCTGCGTCTGCGCCAACCGCATCTATGTGCAGTCGTCCGTTTATGATGCTTTTAGCGAAAAGCTGGCCGCCAAAGTGGCCGAGCTCAAGGTGGGTGTTGGCACAGAGTCCGGCATTACCACAGGGCCGCTTATCGACAAGAATGCGGTGAAAAAGGTGCAGGCTCATCTCGAGGATGCCGTCTCCAAAGGCGCCAGAGTCAAGACAGGCGGCCGGGCGCTGGGCGGTAACTTCTTCGAGCCCACTATTTTGACCGAGGTAAATGGCAGCATGCGGGTCGCCAAAGAGGAAACCTTTGGCCCGCTGGCGCCGCTGTTCCGCTTCGACAGTGTCGATGAAGTGATCGCCATGGCCAACGATACCGAGTTTGGCTTGGCGGCCTATTTCTACGCCAGGGATATCTCCAGAGTCTGGAAAGTCGCCGAGGCGCTGGAATACGGCATGGTGGGGATCAATACCGGGCTTATCTCCAACGAAGTGGCGCCTTTTGGTGGCATCAAGGCCTCGGGGCTGGGACGGGAAGGCTCTAAATACGGCATAGAGGAATATCTGGAGATCAAGTATCTCTGCCTCTCGGTCTGATTAACCCATGTCCCGGCGATGCCGGGACAACAACAGAGGATAGCAGGATGATAAGCAATGACTCTCTGATGGTGCGGCGCCAGGCCGCAGTGGCACCGGGTGTGGGACAGATACACCCTGTGTTTGTGGAACGGGCGGAAAATGCCCGGGTATGGGACGTCGAGGGCCGCGAATATCTGGACTTTGCCGGTGGCATAGCCGTGCTCAATACCGGGCACCTGCATCCCAGAGTCAAGCAGGCGGTTGCCCGCCAGTTGGAAGATTTCTCCCATACCTGTTTTATGGTGCTGGGCTATGAGAGTTATGTGGCCGTCTGCGAGAAGCTCAACGCCCTGGTCCCCGGGGATTTCGCCAAGAAGTCGGCGCTGTTTACCAGTGGCTCGGAGGCGGTGGAAAATGCTCTTAAGGTCGCCAGGGCCTATACCAAACGCAGCGGCGTCATCGCCTTTACCTCAGGCTATCATGGCCGCACCATGGCAACGCTGGCACTCACCGGCAAAGTGGCGCCCTACAGTAAGGGCATGGGGCTGATGCAGGCCAACGTGTTTCGCGCCCAGTATCCCTGCGCGCTGCATGGGGTGAGTGACGACGATGCGATGAAGTCCATCGAGCAGATTTTCAAGAATGATGCCGAACCGGCGGATATTGCCGCCATTATTCTTGAGCCGGTGCAGGGCGAGGGCGGCTTCTATGCCGCATCCCCCGAGTTTATGGCGCGGCTGCGCAAGCTGTGTGACAAGGAAGGGATAGTGCTGATTGCCGATGAGGTGCAGACGGGCGCCGGCCGTACCGGCACCTTCTTTGCCATGGAGCAGATGGGTGTTGCCGCCGATATCACGACTTTTGCCAAGTCCATTGCCGGTGGTTTCCCGCTCTCCGGCATTACCGGCCGGGCCGAGATGATGGATGCCATAGGCCCCGGCGGTTTGGGAGGCACCTATGGCGGCAATCCGCTTGCCTGCGCTGCCGCCCTGGCGGTGATAGAAACCTTCGAGAAGGAACAGCTGCTGGCGCGGGCTAACCAGGTGGGTACTGTCATTAAAGAAGCGCTTGGCAAGCTGCAGCAGGAGTACGACTTTATTGCCGATGTTCGCGGCCTGGGCGCCATGGTGGCCATGGAGCTGGTTGAAGACGGTGTGCCCAAGCCCGAGTATTGTGCACGAGTCCTCACCTTGGCGCGGGAGCGCGGTCTTATCCTGCTTTCCTGTGGCACTTATGGCAATGTGCTGCGCCTCTTGGTGCCTTTGACCGTCAGTGACAGGGATCTACAGCAGGGGCTGGAGATTATTGCCGAGTGTTTCCGGCAACTGCGTAGTTGAGCCAGAAGGATGATAGGGAAGCCCAGCGCTTCCCTTTTTTTATGTCTGTAGTAAAAAGAGGCTTATTCATTTGAGTTGCTTGAGGCTTGGCCTGTCCAAGCTGCAATTTTGTCGCTGTTAACTTTTTTGTCTGCACGCGCATTGTGCCCGACGCTGGCGCAGTTGCGACATAGTCAAAACGATCAGATGGATAAACTCAAGATCTGACGAAAGCCCCCGGCCTTGGCTGGGGGGCTTTTTAGCGGGGCGGGAGAAGCCTTCGGATCAATGTCCCTGATGTTCATCGGACAGGGACGCAACAGTATCAACCACATTGCGGGCACCATCGAGAATTGCGCTCATTAGGTCCGCGACATCCTGCAGTTGGATTTTACCTTGGTTGGCCGCCTCGGCCACCGCCGCCATTTCCCGGGTGGCCTTGTCTGTAAGCTGACCATTTTGACTGACGACAGAGCCTATCTCCTTGGTGGACTCACTGGTGCGGGCCGCCAGTTGCCTGACTTCATCGGCGACAACGGCAAAGCCCCGACCCTGCTCACCGGCGCGGGCCGCTTCAATTGCGGCATTGAGCGCCAACAGATTGGTCTGCTCGGCAATGGCGCTGATGGTCGAGACAATTGCCTGAATATGGCGCGACTGCTCATTGAGTTGAGTTATCGCCTCTGCGGCCTGCTGCACCTGATAGGTTATGCTGTTGGAGGTAACAGTTACCCTGTCGAGACTATCTATGGCTTGCTCGACTGTGGCACCGGTATTCAGCGCCGTGCTGTGGGCTATTTCGGTCGCTTCTTTAATCGCCTGGGACTTTTCTATCCTGGCGGTGATATCACTGGCAAACTTAATCACCTTGATTACCTTACCGGCGGCATTGCGTATTGGGTTATAGCTGGCCTCTAGCCAGACGGTTTGTCCCAGCTTATTGAAGCGTTTAAACAGCCCAGACTTGAATTGGCCCTTGTTGAGCTCTTCCCAAAAATGGGGGTGTTCCCGGTAGAAGGTTTCGTCACAAAACAGCTTGTGGTGTTGTCCCTTCAGTTCGGTCCGGGTATAGCCCATGACATTGAGAAAATTGGCATTGGCTTCAATGATATTGCCCTTGGGGTCAAACTCGATAATCGCCTGGGAGTTATCCAGGGCGTTGGCCACTGCTTTTTGAGTGTCGGTTTCCATTTGGCTGTTGGTGACATCGGCGGCAATTTTCATGACGCGGGTGACTTTACCCTGCTCAAACACAGGGAAGTAGGTGGCCTGCAAATAGATGCTGCTGCCATCTGCATGGCGACGTTCAAACACCCCTGCAGCGGCTTTCCCCTGCCTGAGCTGCTCCCAAAACCTGCGGTACTGGGTTGAGGCGGCATAATCGGTTTGACACAAGCTTTTGTGAGGCATGCCTTTGAGCTTTTCCTGTTCCAGGCCAAACAACTCGGCAAACAGGCGATTGGCTTCTATCACAGTGCCTTCGGGTGTGAACACCACACAGGCAAGCGACTGCTCTATGGCTTGTACTGTTGCCAGTTGCCTGGATAGCTGCAATTGACATTGTTCCAGCGCATGTCTGGACGATTTATTGAAGAACATAAAACAGATCCCCACTTGTTAGGTTTAGTCGGCAGCTTGCTGTCGGCTCGTATTCTGAGGCGAGGATCCATTTCGCAGTCGTTATTCCTGATAGGCTGCATATTTTTACTTATTATAGCGTCGCTGAAAGGTAGCATAAGTGTGGCAGAGTGAAAGCGGTAAATGATATTAAGCTGCAACTGTCACACCTTGGAGCCTGTGCTGTGTGGCATGAAAGGTTCCGGCGCACAGACTAGCAAGTTTTTGTTAACTTAAGATTTCGACACCTTTGCCAATCACGGGAATACCCTTAATATTTGGCCTTCAGCTTTTGTCGCAGACTCTCATCTCTGGCGGCTTTGGTGAGTTCGAGGGCGATATTGCGCCTAAGGCGAATTAACCAACTGTCGATTTTGGCTTGGTCCATTTTGCAGTCGCAGCGGCTGGAGAGCAGGCTAAGCTGCAGTTCCTGTTGCTGCCGTGCTACTTCTACTTCGACCGTGTATCCCTTGTAGTTATTGAGCCGGGCGAGCCAGGTGCCATCTGCGGCAGTTTCCAGTTCCCAGCTATCCCGGGTAACGGCCCGCTGCAACATGGCGGGGATATCCTGCACATAACCACCTGTGGGTACTGGGTTTTGCCAGCGTTGCAATTGATATTCAGTCTCGGCGGAAGCCGGGTTCAGCCATAACAGATTCAGCAGTAGCGGCAGTAGTATTCGTTTCATGATTTTTTCAGCTCCTGGGCGATGGAGAGACGCAGATTCTTGATGTAGTTGTAATAGCCGCGGCCATTCTTGTAGCAGATATCATCAATCAGCTTTTTGCAGACAAAATCCCCCAGGGCGGCGTGGTATTTAAGCTGAATATAGTTGGCGTCGTATTCAATGCGCATCACATTGGTGTCGCCGCGATAGTCGAAACGGGCCAGAATATAGCCCTCACCTTCGCCCTCGTATACCCAGGCAAAGCCCTTGGTGCTGAGCATACCTTCGAGAATGGCATAACGAACCTGGGCCTCACTGGCTCCCGCTACAGGGATCTCTTTATGAACGGCTTCTATATAGCTATTTGAGGATTTGGGTTTGGCATTTTTGTTGATGACCAGCTCGCCGGGGGCGGCTTGCAACGACAGGGAGAAACCGAGGGCGAATAACGCCCCCAGAATGGATTGGACTTGCATATCAGAATCCTTCTGAAAAAGGCTGCGAAAGTCCGAGTCTAGCGAAAAGCCAAGGCACTTGAAAGAGTGCTTGAAACAGCTCTTGAAACAGCACTTGAAAGAGAAATTAGAGCAAACCTTCCAAACGCAGACGTTGCATCTCTTTGGCAACTTGTTGCATCTGCATTGGTGTGCCCAAGGTCAAGCGGTTCCAGCCTTCAAGCCCTGGGAAGGTGCGGCCTACCAGAATGCCGGCCTGCTGCATCCGCTTGCGATAGTCTTCATTGTTACCTTTGATGCGGTGGAAAATAAAACTGGCGTTGAGCGGCAGATAGTCGAGCCCCAGTTGTTTGAGTGTGGCAATGATAATGGCACCGGCTTCTAAGTTGTTGCTGCGGGTCTGCGCCAGCCAGGCGCTGTCATCCAACACTGCTGCCGCCCCATAGAGAGCAAACAGGTTGGCGTTGTCAAAACTCGCCTGGGCCTGCATGGCGGCTATCATTTCCGGAGCGGCAATGGCATAACCGGCCCTTAGTCCCGCCATTCCCCATGCTTTGGAGAACGTCTTGGTTAGCACTGTGTGTTTCTGGCCATTTTGGATGAACGGCAGCGCGGATTGGAAATCGCTACCGGCATACTCGCCGTAGGCCTCATCAATAATAAACTGCAGCTCGGGACTGGCATTGGCCAGCCACTGCGCAACCGGCGCCTTGGGCAGCAAGAGGCCGGTTGGGTTGTTGGGGTTACACAGATAGACAATGGAAGGGCCAGAGTGCGCGGCCACGGCGGCTTGCATGGCGGCGATATCGGTTTGCAGCTCGGCGGTCAGTGGCACTTCAGTTACCTTGAGTCCTCTGGCCTTGGCATAGTCGGCCACTATGTCAAAGGTGGGCTTGGGCATTACCAACTGGCAGTGAGCGCTGGCCATGGCATCTATGGCGAACTTGAGTACTTCGGAAGAGCCATTGCCATAAATGAGCTGCTCTTGGCTGACACAGTGATAGCTTGCCAGGCGCTTGAGCAAGGCCTGACGGGCACTGTCGGGATACAGGTGCGCTTCGCCCATATGCTGCATAATGGCTTCTCTGGCACTGCTTGGCATCCCCAGCGGGTTTTCATTGAAGTTCAGCGCCAGGAGCCCCTTGGAGACTGTAGCTTGGGCCTGCTCTTGGGAAGATAGAGAGAAATTACTGCAGCCACTGAGCCCCAGTGCAGTACCAGCTAAACCGGCCTGAATAAAATGCCTACGACTTAATTGCATGTTTATTATGATGTTCTGGATAAGAGGGCGCTCAGTCTACCCAGAGGAGGAGAGAAAATAAATGAATTTTTATTCACTATTTGAAGCTTGTTATTCTTTTGGCTTTTGATTGTCAGAGATCTTTTCTGAGCCGATCGCGAACTTCCATGAGTGCAAACCCTAACAGATTTAAGCCTTTCCATCTCCTGGGAATTTCAGATTCAGGATGATCTTGAGCGAGCCCTATCCCCCATACTTTATCTACAGGACTAGCCTCGACTAAGATACGGTTTCCAGTATTAAGCAGAAACGATTTTAGTTCAGTATGCTGAGCAAACTTAGCTAAGTTTGCATTAAGCACTATTTCAAAGCGTCTCTCATCCCAGACTTCTTGGTTGAACCCGACTACTTCCCGACCAATAGCTTTGGCTGCGCCAGGGTTGGTGGCAAGGAGGATTCTTTCACATGCAATGTCATCACCAAATAGCTTTGCCTTGTGATACATCATGTAATGCTCCGCAGTAATGAAGACGTTGCCTTCTTCTTCAAACTTTGCGTCATACCATTGACTAAAACAACTCTTGGAAATTTGTTCTCCTTTCTCCTGGTGTCCCCAGAAGAATATGTACTTGACCTTATTCCCTTGGTCTACGAAATCGACCAACTGTTCTCTTGTCCTAATTTTCAAAGTGATTCCTATGCTTGGTTGCTTTTTACCTGCAAAAAGACTTTCTTACCCTGGTCAGTTCAGGCCTTGGCACTGAACTCAGAGATTGTTATGAATTCTATAAGTTGTGTATGAGGCCATGCTACACCAGCTTACAATTTAGCGAAATTTCTTGAATGTTCACGGTCGGTGAAAAGTTGGCTTAAAGCCATGATAGCCGCTGTGCCAGCGGCTTAAAGTCGTGGAGCTTCGCCCCACACCCGACCAAGAAGGGATCAACAGCAATCCCCTCTTGGATCTCCCTTGCCGCCCCACACGGTGTCGAAAGC
>NZ_JBKORL010000053.1:0-1178 GCF_047314525.1 Shewanella sp. BJSY2023SW007
ATGAAAACTCATCCGGGTTGTATGGTTAAGCGACCAAGCGTATACGGTGGATGCCTTGGCAGTCAGAGGCGATGAAGGACGTAGTAACTTGCGAAAAGCGTTGGTGAGCTAGTAACAAGCATTTGAGCCAGCGATGTCCGAATGGGGAAACCCGGCAGCATAAGCTGTCATCAATACGTGAATACATAGCGTATTGAGGCGAACGAGGGGAACTGAAACATCTAAGTACCCTCAGGAAAAGAAATCAACCGAGATTCCCCAAGTAGCGGCGAGCGAACGGGGATTAGCCCTTAAGTCTTTGGGGTGTTAGTGGAATGTGTTGGAAAGCACAGCGGCACAGGGTGATAGCCCCGTACACGTAAACTAACCAGAGATGAAATCGAGTAAGGCGGCACACGTGACATGTTGTCTGAATATGGGGGGACCATCCTCCAAGGCTAAATACTCCTGACTGACCGATAGTGAACCAGTACCGTGAGGGAAAGGCGAAAAGAACCCCTGTGAGGGGAGTGAAATAGAACCTGAAACCGTATACGTACAAGCAGTGGAAGCGGTCCTTGAGACCGTGACTGCGTACCTTTTGTATAATGGGTCAGCGACTTACATTTAGTAGCGAGGTTAAGCGAATAGCGGAGCCGTAGGGAAACCGAGTGTTAACTGCGCGTTTAGTTGCTAGGTGTAGACCCGAAACCCGGTGATCTAGCCATGGGCAGGTTGAAGGTTGAGTAACATCAACTGGAGGACCGAACCGACTAATGTTGAAAAATTAGCGGATGACTTGTGGCTGGGGGTGAAAGGCCAATCAAACCGGGAGATATCTGGTTCTCCTCGAAAGCTATTTAGGTAGCGCCTCGGACGAACACCTTTGGGGGTAGAGCACTGTTAAGGCTAGGGGGTCATCCCGACTTACCAACCCTTTGCAAACTCCGAATACCAAAGAGTGCTATCCGGGAGACAGACGGCGGGTGCTAACGTCCGTCGTCAAAAGGGAAACAACCCAGACCGTCAGCTAAGGTCCCAAAGTAATTGCTAAGTGGGAAACGATGTGGGAAGGCTTAGACAGCTAGGATGTTGGCTTAGAAGCAGCCATCATTTAAAGAAAGCGTAATAGCTCACTAGTCGAGTCGGCCTGCGCGGAAGATGTAACGGGGCTAAGCAATTCACCGAAGCTACGGGTA
>NZ_JBKORL010000054.1:0-22084 GCF_047314525.1 Shewanella sp. BJSY2023SW007
ATAGAGCCTATCCACGTGCGTTAAAAATGAGTAAAAACAAGTATCCCATTAAGCCTAAGAAAAATGCCGTTCACACTAAGTGAACGGCATTACGCCAATCGGCGCGTTTTTTAATGTTTAGCAGACGGTGTTAAACAGACTGTTACTGGAACAGCTCTTCTGGCGGTGTTTCGATAAAGATGTCGCTGTCATCTTCGGCGCCAGTGGCGTATTCCTTGGGTTCTGTACCCTGAATAAAGTACTCGAAGTCGCTGGTGTAGTCTGTCTTACGTGACAGCTTGCCGCTATCCAAATCAATACGCACCGAAACGATTCCAGCCGGAGGAATGCTGGGTTCTTCCGGCGTTCCTTCCAGGGCATCGCGCATAAACTCGTTCCAGCCTGGGCCCGCGGTCTTGGCACCGGATTCGGCCCCTGAAATCTGATCTTTGGCGCCGCTGGCATTCCAGGCGGTACGTCCCAGCTCACGGCCATGGTCATCGAAGCCGACCCAGACAGTGGTGGCAAGCTTAGGATTGTAGCCACTGAACCAGGTGTCCCGCGATTCGTTGGTTGTTCCCGTTTTACCGGCTATGTCATGGCGTTTGACCACTCTGGCGGCGCGCCAGGCGGTACCGTTCCAGCCAGTGCCCTTGCTCCAGTTACCGCCACCCCAGATAACACTCTTGAGGGCATCGGTGATCAGGAATGCGGTCTGCTCGCTGATCACTTGCTTGGCGTGACGGGCACTTGGGCTGTCACAGCTGAAAGGATCTTCCTGAACCAGGGGCTGCTGCGGCTCTTGCATAGTCAAATTGGTTATCGCGTTATCCGCCATATCTTCTTCAGGCTTAAGTGGCGCGTCGCAGGCCAGGGCAGGATGAGCCAGCTCAAGGATTTCGCCCTGAGCATTCTGGATCCGTTTGATGAAGTAAGGCTCAACCAGATAACCCCCGTTGGCGAAGGTCGAGAAGGCTGTGACCACCTGCAAAGGTGTTGCCGATGGCGAACCCAGCGCCAGAGACTCGTTGCGGTTGAGCTCTTTGGCATCGAAACCAAATTGCACCAGTTTGTCGATGGCGGCATCCAGTCCAACATAGCGTAGGGTTCTCACCGACATCACGTTGATAGACTGGGCCAGCCCCAGACGCAGCCTGGTGGGGCCGCCGTATACGTCGGGTGAGTTCTTGGGACGCCAAGCCGTACCTTGGCTGAGATCCGGTTTGTTGATAGGCGCGTTGTTGATCAGTGTCGCCAGGGTATAGCCTTTCTCCAGCGCTGCGGCATATAGGAAAGGTTTTATGTTGGAGCCCAACTGACGCTTGGCCTGAGTTACCCGGTTGTACTGGCTCTGACTGAAGCTATAACCACCGACCAGTGCCTGAATTGCACCATCTTTAGGATCTATCGAGACTATGGCGCTGGCAACCTGAGGCACCTGAGCCAATTGCCAGATATCGCCGTTATGACGTACCCAAATCTGCTCGCCTACTTTCAGGAACTGTTCGGCTTTCTTCGGTGGTGCGCTCTGGCGTTTGTCACTGATAAATTTGCGGGCCCATTTGAGGCCATCCCAAGGCAGAGTGAGCTTTTCTCCCGACGCGAGCAGGACCTGTGCCTGCTGTTCCTCTACTTGCAATACGGCGGCAGGCCTGAGCTCTTGAATGGGCATGGTTTTCTTCAGAGTAGCAATCAACTCGCTCTCATCAGGTTGTTTGTCTGTCCATAGAACCGCTTCAGGACCTCGATAGCCATGGCGTTCATCATAGGCGTAGACATTGTTGCGCAGTGCCTTCTGGGCTTTTAACTGCAGTGATGAGTCTATGCTGGTGTAAACATCGTACCCACCGGTATAGGCTTCCTCTTCACCGTATTTTTGCACCATATAATCTCTGGCCATCTCTGAAATATAGGGGGCGTAGAGATCGATTTCGGCGCCATGGTATTTGGCGGTAATAGGTTGAGCACTGGCTTCGTTATATTCACTCTGGGTGATATAGCCGACCTCCAGCATACGGTTGAGCACCAGGTTACGACGGGTCAAAGCTCGGCTGGGGGAGGTGATAGGGTTGAGTGTTGAAGGGGCTTTTGGCAAGCCGGCGATAACTGCCATTTCAGCAAGCGTCAAGTCTTTGACTTCCTTGCCATAATAAACTTGAGCCGCGGCGCCAACCCCGTAGGCCCGCTGTCCAAGATAGATACGGTTGACATAGAGCTCCAGAATCTCATCTTTAGTCAGCAGCTGCTCTATGTGGATAGAGATAAATATCTCTTTGACTTTACGAATAATTGTCTTGTCTCGGGTCAGGAAGAAGTTCCTGGCCACCTGCATGGTAATGGTACTGGCGCCCTGCTTTTTTTCGCCGGTGGCCAGCATAACCAGTGCGGCCCGCGCTACCCCTATGGGATCGACGCCTTTGTGTTCATAAAAACGTGAATCTTCGGTTGCCAGGAAGGCCTGCAATAACGGTTTTGGCACATCGGCCAATTCCAACGGGATCCTGCGCTTTTCACCGAATTGTGAGATCAGCTTGCCGTCACTGGAATAAACCCTTAGTGGCGTTTGCAGTTGCACTGTCTTGAGTGTGGCGACATCCGGGAGTTCGGGGAGGACGTAGAAGTAGGCTCCAACGATAGCTGCAACCCCCAAAAGGGCCAGACTGAATAGAGCTATGAGTATACGTTTTAACCACTTCACGAGATTATTCCAAAACTTGCTGCGGGCACAATAGTATATAAGGCGTTTTGTGCAGGGTGAAGCAAAAAGGCAGCGTCAAAAAATTAGCCGTTGTAATGTGCTCAAACATTTTATACAAAGAGGCGTAACAATTTGAAAATGTGCTACTCTAAAACCTAACAATAACAAAGTGACAAAGGACTATGCTTTCGAATCTATGGAAGCGTCAGGCTCCGCAAATGGTGGGTATTGACATCGGTTCTCACGAGGTCAAGGCAATCCTGCTGGGCAAGACAGGTGATGGTTATAAAATCCAGGCTTATGCCGTAGCTCCTGTTAAAAAAGGGGCCATCAATGATCATGATATTCGCGATCCTGAAGCTGTCATTGAAGCAATGAAACAGCTCAAGAAGCAATTGCCCAAAGCAACTAAATTTGCTTCCGTAGCTGTATCCGGATCAGCCGTAATGACTAAAGTCATCTACATGGATGCCTCTCTGAGTGAGGTGGAAATGGAGGCACAGATTGAGATTGAAGCGGATAACCTTATTCCCTATTCACTTGATGAAGTCAGTATTGATTTTGAGACGCTGAGCGTTAACAAGACAGATCCCAGTAAGGTTGATGTTTTGCTCAGTGCTTGCCGAACCGAAAATATCGATGCCAGAATCGATGCGCTGGACAGTGTTGACCTTGAGCCCAAAGTCGTTGATGTAGAAGGTTATGCTTTAGGCCGTTCCCTTGAATTGGTCTTGGGACAGCTGCCGGACGGCGCGGCAGATCAGGTGGTCGCTTTGGTTGATATCGGTGCCAATATGACAACCTTCGCGGTAGTGGAAAAAGGGGAAACGGCCTTTATCCGCGAGCAAGCATTTGGTGGTGAACTCTTCACTCAATCTATATTGTCTTTTTACGGCATGTCCTATGAACAGGCGGAAAAGGCCAAGATAGAAGGTGATCTACCTCGCAATTATATGTTTGAGGTGTTATCGCCATTCCAAACGCAATTATTGCAACAAATAAAACGCACGCTGCAAATATATTGCACTTCCAGTGGTAAAGATAAAGTCGATCATTTGGTGCTTTGTGGCGGCACTTCCAAATTAGAAGGTATGGCTAATCTTCTGACCAATGAATTAGGTGTTCATACTATAATTGCTGACCCCTTTCAGGGAAGTTTGCATGCAGACGATTCAGTAAAAAATGCCCTGCAACCCCATATCAGTAAATACATGGTGGCCTGCGGCCTGGCGCTGAGGAGTTATGGTCAATGGCGAACATAAATTTATTACCATGGCGCGAAGAAGCCAGGGAAAAACAGAAACGTGACTATATAGGGATTTTGGCTGCTGTTTTTATTGGCGCCGCGTTGTTGGTTTACATGGCACTGAACTTTATCGGTTTGATGACAGAGGACCAACGTCAGCGAAATGCTTATCTTCAATCAGAAATTAGTTTGCTAGACAAGCAGATAGCTGAGATTACCAAGATCAAACAGCGCAAAAAGGATATTGAACGTCGCACCGAGATTATTCTTAACCTGCAACAGGCGCGTAATTTGCCAACCCACGTATTGGATGAGCTGGTACGGGTTATTCCGCCAGGCATCTATCTTTCCAGCATAGAAAAGAAAGGCAGCCTGATCTGGATCGAAGGCCGCAGTGAGTCCAATAACAATGTCGCCAACATGATGCGAAAAATTAAAGCATCAGAGTGGCTTCAGGACCCGAGTATGCAGTCGATAGTTTCTCAGCAGGAAGAACTCAGAGAGCTGCAACGCTTCAGTCTCAAGGTCAGTATTAAGGGAGCAAACCGGCTTGAGGGGACGGCACAGATGGCGAAAGGAGCGGGCAAATGAGTTTCGATTTGAGCCAGTTCAATGACCTGGACATGGAGAATATCGGCGCTTGGCCGACTCAGGTCAAAGCTGTGTTTGCCGGCTTGCTGGCAATTCTGGTGTTCGTTGGTGGCTATTATCTGTTTGTTTCAGATGCCATAGATATTTATCAGTCTGAACAAGTTAAAGAGCAACAACTGCGTGATGATTTCAAGCAAAAGTATCTTTTGGCCGCTAACCTGAAATTATATCGGGAGCAGTTGGTGCAGATGGAAGCGCAATTTGCCGAATTGCTGAAGATGCTGCCATCTGAAAACGAAATGCCGGGTTTACTCGATGACTTGACCTATGTGGCTACAGATGCCGGGTTGAAGATCCAAAGTCTGGATTGGGACGCTGAGATCCAGCGGGACTTCTACATTGAATTCCCGATACGTATGGCCGTGACCGGCGATTATCACCAACTGGGCCACATGGTCGGCGGAGTTGCCAAGCTGCCGCGGATTGTCAGTCTGCATGATTTTGTTATTAAGCGTGACCCATCGGGCATCTTGGCGATGGAGATCCTTGCCAAGACCTACAGATTTAAAGAAGGAACGGAATTACCGCCGGAGAAGGCTAAGGGGAAAGGTAAATGAAACGACTCATTACCCTGACCGCTGCGGTGCTATTGCTGAGTGGCTGTATCGGTGACAGAGCGGATCTTGAGGACTTTGTTACCAGCACCAAGGCCCAGCCGGTTGCTCCAATCCCGCCGCTGAAAGAGCCGCCTCAGTTTGAGCACTTTGATTATCAGGCCGATATGATGCGTAGCCCCTTTGTACCGCCTTCCCGAGAGCTGACGGAAGAGGTGATAGACACCACCAAGGACTGCCTGCAACCGGATCTCAAGCGTCGCAAGGGCCGTCTCGAAACCTATGCTCTGGATAATCTCAAGATGCGAGGCACCTTGAGTGAAGACAAGGTGGTTTGGGCCTTGGTGGAAACGACCGATGGCAATGTCTATCGCATGGGAGTCGGTGAGTATTTGGGACTCTATCATGGCCGGATAGCTAAAGTGTCAGCACAGTATATCGATATCATTGAATTAGTACCGGACGGTTCCGGCTGCTGGACAGAGCGCAACAGCAGCCTGGAATTGACCGGAGAATAACAAGCGAAGGATGAGGGAATAATGGAATCTTCTGCCGCGAATATCACCCTAAAAAATGCAGCCAAATGGATGCAGTATGTCCTGGGCAGCTTACTCATCCTGGGGCTCAGTCCCTATGCTGATGCTTCCAACAAGCTGGTGGATGTTAAGTACCATGCCATTGTGGATCATCAACTGGAATTGGAGTTGGTGTTTGACAAGCCGATATCTGAGCCGGAAATCAATTTGAATGCTGATCCTGCCAGTATCCAATTGGACTTCAGCGACAGTATTTCTGCGCTGGAAAAAGCACAGATCCCTATTAACACTGCCGGGGTTGAGCAGCTGTCCAGCATGCAGGACGGCGACAAGTTGCAACTGGTTTTGGCACTGAAAAAAGTGAAACCTTATCAGGGTAAGGCCGTGGGTAACGTCTATCGTTTGACTGTCAATGATGAAGTCATGGAGCCCCAGAGCAAGGCCAGTAGTCCGTTTGTTAATAGCATAAAAAATATCGATTTCCGTCGCTTGGGGGATAAGGGTGGCGAACTGCTGGTTGAGCTGCGTAACTCATCGGTTGCCGCCAATGTGGAGCAGGTCGGTTCCAGGCTGGAACTGAAGCTGTACAACACAGATATTCCATCTGACATGCTTTATGTTATGGATGTACAAGACTTTGCCACCCCGGTGAAGAGTTTTGAGACCTTCAAAGAGGATCTGACCAGTCGAATCCTGATCGATATCAAGGGCGACTACGAATACAACTACAAACAAGACGGTAATATGTTCACCTTGGCGATGACCGAGGTCGAGCGTGCAGTTCAGTTGGAAGAAGAGAAGAAATACTCGGGCAAGACTCTGTCGCTCAATTTCCAGAATATTTCTGTCAGAACCGTGCTACAGATTATTGCCGATTACAACGACTTCAACCTGGTGACCAGTGATACAGTCGAAGGTAGTATCACCCTGAGACTGGATGACGTACCTTGGGATCAGGCGCTGGATCTTATCCTGCAGACCAAGGGGTTGGATAAGCGAATCGAAGGTAACATTCTTATGGTAGCGCCGGCTGAGGAGCTTGCCATACGTGAAGAAAACCAGCTCAAGAACAAGAAAAAAGTCTCTGAAGAGTTGGCGCCACTTTACTCGGAATATTTGCAGGTGAACTATGCCAAGGCCACCGAGATTGCCAGCTTGTTGAGGGGAGAAGGTTCAAGCCTATTGTCCAAACGTGGCACAGTTGCCGTGGACGAAAGAACCAACACTCTGCTGGTTAAAGACACAGCCGATATTCTGGAAAATGTGCACAAATTGATTGAAGTGCTGGACGTGCCTATTCGTCAGGTGTTGATTGAAAGTCGTATGGTCACGGTTAAGGATGATGTTGCTGAGGATTTGGGTATCCGGTGGGGGATTACAGATCAGCAAGGCAATAAAGGTACCTCGGGTAGTTTGGAAGGCGCTCAGGACATTACCAACGGCACCATTCCATCCATAGGCGATCGTCTCAATGTGAACCTGCCGGCGGCTCCTAGCAATGCTGCCAGCATAGCTTTCCATGTTGCCAAACTGGCCGACGGTACTGTTTTGGATTTGGAATTGAGTGCGCTGGAGCAGGAAAACAAGGGTGAAATTATCGCCAGCCCCAGAATTACCACCTCAAATCAGAAAGCCGCTTATATTGAGCAGGGTGTCGAGATCCCTTATGTGGAATCGGCTTCCAGTGGCGCGGCTACAGTACAGTTCAAGAAAGCGGTATTGTCGCTACGGGTAACACCACAAATTACCCCGGATAATCGTGTGATACTGGATCTGGAAATCACTCAGGATTCCCAAGGTAAGATAGTACAGACTCCGCTGGGAGAAGCTGTTTCCATCGATACCCAGCGCATTGGTACCCAAGTGTTGGTGGACAATGGTGAAACCATAGTGCTGGGGGGGATTTATCAACAGAACTTGATCAGCCGGGTTAGCAAGGTGCCTGTATTGGGGGATATTCCCCTGGTCGGTTTCCTGTTCCGTAATACTTCGGACAAGAATGAGCGCCAGGAGCTGTTGATCTTCGTAACGCCCAAGATAGTAACTGAAGAAATTTAGGGAAGGTGCGAAGTCCTCGTGACGTTCTCTTTTGTAGAGCGTGGTTTGGACTGCAATTGGCGTTCAAGGCATCTGATTGAGGCCATGCCGGGGTCTGCCTAAGTTTTTTCCAAACCTGTAAAACCTCAACCAAAGCCAGTGCCAGTCGCTGGCTTTGATGTTTGGGCGCGGGGAAATTTGGCTTTAATAGTCGGCATTACTTGCCTTGAATGTCCTTAAGCTGAGATAATCCCCGGTCAAGTCTCATAAGAGCAAGGTAACAAATCCCGTCGATTTGATAGTAAGTCGACATTCGGCAAACTTTTCATAAGATTCAGACGTACAAGAAATGGCTGAAAAACGTAATATTTTTCTGGTAGGCCCTATGGGCGCAGGCAAGAGCACCATAGGTCGTCATCTGGCACAAATGCTGCACTTGGAATTCCACGATTCAGATCAAGAGATTGAAAATCGCACCGGCGCTGACATTGCCTGGGTATTTGACGTTGAAGGCGAAGAAGGTTTCCGTCGCCGCGAGGCTCAGGTGATTTCCGATCTGACCGAGAAACAAGGCATAGTTCTGGCAACCGGTGGTGGCTCAGTTCAAAGCAAAGATATCCGCAACTTCCTCTCTGCCCGCGGTATTGTGGTGTATTTGGAAACCACTATCGATAAACAAGTGGCCCGCACTCAGCGCGACAAGCGTCGCCCCTTGCTGCAGGTCGATAACCCTCGTGAAGTGTTGGAAGCACTGGCAGACGTGCGTAATCCTCTCTATGAGGAAATCGCCGATGTTATCGTCAAGACAGACGAACAAAGCGCCAAAGTGGTGGCCAATCAAATCATTGAACAATTAGGTTTCTAGGACGCAAGATGCAACAGATCCGGGTTGATTTAGGTGAACGTAGTTATCCTATCTTCATTGGCCAGGGTCTGTTGGCCCAGAGCGATTGTCTTACGGCGAGCATCTCGGGGAAAAAGGTCCTCATTGTCTCCAATGACACAGTAGCTCCTATGTATCTGCAACCCTTGCAGCGTCTTCTGCTGCCCGCGGCTCAGGTTTTTGCTCATATTTTGCCCGATGGTGAGCAGTTCAAGACATTGGCACAGCTCGAAAGCGTATTTACGGCTTTGCTTGAGCACAACTGCGGTCGTGATGTGGTGCTGGTGGCACTCGGTGGTGGAGTTATTGGTGATATGGTCGGCTTCGCTGCCGCCTGTTATCAGCGGGGCGTGGACTTTATCCAGATCCCCACTACGCTTCTGTCTCAGGTCGATTCCTCTGTGGGCGGCAAAACAGCGGTCAATCATCCGCTGGGCAAGAATATGATAGGCGCTTTTTATCAGCCACAACTTGTGCTGATAGATACCCTGTGCCTGAAGACTCTGCCGGCACGTGAATTTGCCGCCGGTATGGCCGAAGTGATCAAATACGGCATCATTTGGGATGCTGATTTTTTCCTGTGGCTCGAAAACAATGTCGAGTCACTCAAGTCGCAGCAGCCAGAGGCGCTGGCTTATGCTATCCGTCGCTGCTGTGAGATAAAAGCCGAAGTGGTTGCCGAAGATGAGACAGAGCAAGGGGTTCGTGCCCTGTTGAATCTGGGGCATACCTTTGGTCATGCCATTGAGGCCGAAATGGGCTATGGTAATTGGCTTCATGGTGAAGCGGTTGCCGCTGGCACAGTCCTTGCTGCACAAACGGCAAAAGCCATGGAACTGATTGACGAGTCAATTCTCTGTCGCATCAGGGCGCTGCTACAGGCGTTCGACTTACCGATAACTGCACCAGAGTCCATGGATTTTGAAAGCTTTATCAAACATATGCGGCGTGACAAAAAAGTTTTGGCTGGGCAAATTCGCTTGGTTTTGCCCACTGATATGGGGCAGGCCGGTATTTTTGCTCAAGTGCCGGAATCCCTACTTGAACAGGTGATCTGCCGCGCTTGAACCTTGATGGGTGACAATGGTGGCAACCGAAGAACTTCTCCTGCCCTCGCAAGAGGCACTGTTACAAAGATTACAGCATCTGGCCTGTTACGGTCAGCAGCTGGTTTTGTTGCAGGGGCAGGTTGGAGCCGGTAAGACACGGCTGTTGACCGCCTTGGCCAATGTGCTCGATGAGCATAATCTGGCGTTGGTCAGTTGTCCTCAACATGCGGATGCCGCCGAAATAAGGCGCAAGTTGCTGATCCAACTACTGCCCGATCCTCTGTTTGACGACGAACAACCCCTGGCCGATACCCTGCTGCGTTATCTGGGTGAGATGCGCAAGCCTATCCACATTTTGATCGACGATGCCGACAACATGCCGCTGGTGCTCTGGGCCGAGTGTTTGCTATTGACTCAGTTGCAAGCCAGAGGTGAAGCTATCACGCTGACCTGTTCTGTCTCTCCGGAATTTGCCGAGCAGTTACAGCTGCAACTGCCTAAAGCACAGAAACCGCAGGTATTGCCGGTTAAGCTTGAGCCGCTTTCTCTGGCCGAGCGTGAAGGGCTGTATCAAACTTTGTTGACCCGCAGTGCGGTGCATACTTTTACGCCTCGGGCCATAGTGGTCAAGCAATTGGAGCGGCAACAAGGGACACCGGCCGAGGTTTTGGCATTGCTGGAGTTGGCCTTGAACGGTGAGCCGCCGAGACCAAGGGTATTCCCGTGGAAGACCTTACTGATATCGAGCCTTGCTGTGCTGAGTTGTTTGGCACTGCTCTGCTGGTATCTGTTGTGTTCGACCGAGCCTCTGCCCGAACTGACCAAGTCTGCCTTGGTACTGGAACATAGGACAACTCCCTTAAGCCAATTTGCCGAGCGCTGGCTCGATAATGAATCGGAATCGGCCTCGAAAGTTCTCAGCTCGGCTCCTGTATATATTCGTCTTGAACAACCGCGAAGCCAGAGCCTTGTTTCACCAGCGATTGACTCGCAGCAAGACCCGAAATCAGCTCAGAAAACAGAGTCCCAAGCGGATAGTCAGTCGACCCCAGAGCCGGAAACTGGTTCTGAACTGCTCAGCGATGCCAAAGCGGCGCTGGATGTAAAAACCGCTCCTGTTACCCAAAAGCCGCAGGTCAAAGAGGCTGCCTCTGCCTCTATGAATAATGAAGCGCAGGAAACTCAAGCTCAATCTGAGCTTGAACAAGAGCCCATTGCCGGCGTGCTACCGACACAAGGTTACACCTTGCAATTGGTAAGTCTGAAACGCGAGTCTTCACTGACGGCATTTATGATTAAGCTGAAAAAAGTGAAAAATGTCAGAGTGGCCAAACATAAGGATTGGTGGGTGGTATTGGTAGGAGAATATGCCAGCAAGCAAGAGGCCATCGAAGCCGGGAAGGTATTGCAGCTGTCTTTGGACCTGCCTCAACCTTTGATTAAGTCCTGGCAATCACTGCAACACTATCGCTTACAAGCTGGCCTAAGTAACAGTGAAATTTCATCTTAAACCGAGTACAATCCTCACTTTCGTTTTTCCGGGCACCGATCAATTTTAATGAAGAAAAAACAAAGAGCCTTTCTCAAGTGGGCCGGTGGTAAATTTAAACTGGTTGATGCCCTGACTCAGCACTTGCCCAAGGGCGAGCGCCTGGTCGAGCCCTTTGTCGGTGCCGGTTCTGTGTTCCTCAACACAGATTACCCCAGTTACCTGCTGTGCGATATCAATCGTGATCTGATCGATCTCTACTCCATCATTCAGACTCGTCCGGAAGCATACATAGGGGCGGCGGCCGAGTTGTTTGTACCGCAGATGAACGACAAAGAGCAATACTATCTGATCCGAGATAAATTCAACCGTAGTCGCGATCCCTTCGATAGAGCTATCTATTTTCTCTATCTCAATCGTTTTGGTTTTAATGGCTTATGTCGTTACAACCGTAAAGGCTCATTCAATGTGCCCTTCGGTTCCTACAAGAAACCGTATTTCCCCGAGAAGGAAATACGTGGCTTTGCCGTCAAGGCACAAAATGCCGAATTTCGCTGTATTGGCTACGAGCAGGCGTTTGCCCTGGCCCAAAGCGGTGATGTAATTTATTGCGATCCGCCATACGCCCCCCTATCAACCACCGCCAGCTTTACTACTTATGTTGGGGCTGGCTTCTCTTTGGATGATCAGGCGCTGCTGGCCAGGCACTCTCGTCATACCGCCATTGAGCGTGGCATTCCAGTGCTTATCAGCAACCATGATATTCCGCTGACCCGTGAGCTTTATCATGGCTCGAGAATGGAAACGATTCAGGTGCAGCGTAACATCAGCCAGAAGGGCAGCACCAGAACCAAGGTGAATGAACTGATGGCTTTGTACGACGAAACCTATCACAACGAAAACGACTGACGCTTGCTGCCCACGGCAATCAGGCGAGTACTCGATTTACCAGCAGCAATAGTCCAACCACCAAGAATGCTGCCAGCAACACGCCTGTGATTATGTAGGGAAGCGGAGAGGAATTGGCGCTGAAGTCCCTGGCACGATTGGACTCACTCTGCACCCCGAAGAAGGCTGCCAGCGTACTGTAAAGGTAACGCCAGTAGCGGCCAAGCATCTAAAAACCGTTGTTGGAATTTGCCGGGGCGATATCGTCAACCGGTTTGCGTTGATGGCCGTGCAGCAACTCCATCAAGTCGACAAAATGGAACTGACCCGAACGACTCTTGCCGCTGAACCATCCCCTCCAACTCAAGTCATCTTCCTGAGTCGCACAGCGATTATTGGGATGGCTGGAAGGCAGACTGGGATTGTAGTCATTTTCCTGGCTGTAGCTACAGGCCAGATTGTTCGTGGAAGAACCCAGGCTTTGGAAGCCAACGGCAGTCGCTCCCACCACGCCAGCGGCGGCAGCGAGTATGACTGCTGACTTAATGCTGTGTGTGAAAACCTGCGGTTTCTGGTTCATCCTGTTCCATCCCCAAATGTGACATCGGTCGATTATAACAAAGCCGTTGATAAATTGAACAGCTTTTTACCAAGTAACAACCTTATTCCAACTTATGATGCTTTTCAACGGTAGAAATGGGCGCCAGGCTATAGAGCCCGAGCGCCTTGGCGGGTAAAATAGGCGACTTCTTAAACATCCTGTGAGATTGCTATGCGCCCATATCTTATTGCTCCTTCCATTCTGTCTGCCGATTTCGCCCGTCTGGGTGATGATGTTAAAGCCGTATTGGATGCGGGGGCCGACGTGGTTCACTTCGATGTGATGGACAACCATTATGTACCTAACCTGACCATAGGCCCCATGGTCTGTAAGGCGTTACGTGACTATGGCATTACCGCCGAAATCGATGTGCACCTGATGGTGAAGCCGGTTGACCGCATAGTGCCTGATTTTGCCAAGGCGGGGGCTTCTATTATCACTTTCCATCCTGAAGCCAGCGAGCATGTGGACCGCACAGTGCAACTCATCCGTGACCACGGTTGCAAGGCTGGCTTGGTATTCAACCCTGCCACGCCGCTGCACTACCTGGACTATGTGATGGATAAGCTGGATGTGATTTTGCTGATGTCGGTTAACCCTGGCTTTGGTGGCCAGTCATTCATTCCATCGACATTGGACAAACTGGCCGAAGTACGTCGCCGTATTGATGAGAGTGGCCGCGATATCCGTCTGGAGGTCGACGGTGGTGTTAAGGTGGACAATATAGCCGAAATTGCTGCTGCTGGCGCCGACATGTTTGTTGCCGGTTCAGCCATCTTTAGCCAGCCTGACTATAAGGCGGTTATCGACCAAATGCGCAGCGAACTGGCGGGAGTGTAAGTTATGATCGCAAGCAGTATCAGCGCGATCGCCTTTGATTTGGATGGCACTCTGGTTGACAGTGTGCCGGACTTGGCCGCCGCGACCCAAGCGACACTTGCCGATATGGGACTGCGTGGTTGCACTGAAGATCAGGTACGCAGCTGGGTTGGCAATGGCACAGAGATGTTGATGCGCCGCGCGCTGACCTCGAGCCTGGGAGCTGAACCGGATGCCTCTGTCATGGCCGATGCCATGCCGGTATTTATGAAGCATTATGAAGCCTGCCTTGAGCGTTACAGCAAGCTGTATCCCGGGGTTGAGTCTGTGCTCAGAACTCTGCAGCAAAGAGGTTTCAGGCTGGCTGTGGTCACCAACAAGCCTTATCGCTTTACCATCCCCTTATTGCAGGCTTTTGGTATTGAGTCGTTTTTCAGTGAAATTCTCGGCGGAGATTCTCTCACCAAGATGAAGCCGGATCCCTTGCCATTGACTCATCTGCTGGAGAAATGGCAGTTGCAGCCTCAGCAGATGTTGATGGTGGGTGATTCCCGTAACGACGTTCTGGCGGCGAAAGCTGCAGGTATTGCCTCAATCGGCTTGACCTATGGCTACAACTACGGTGAAGATATTGGGCTTTGCGGCCCAGATGCCGTATGCGATCATTTTGAGCAAATTTTGGCGCATTTGCCGCCACAGCAATCGGAGTAATGAAATTCATGAGCAGTCCCAAACCCATAGTATTGAGCGGTGCCCAGCCCTCAGGCGAGTTGACCATAGGTAACTACATGGGTGCCCTGCGTCAGTGGGTAGCCATGCAGGACAGCCATGATTGCCTCTATTGTGTGGTGGATCTGCACGCCATCACAGTGCGCCAGGACCCCAATGCCTTGCGTGAAGCTTGCCTGGACACATTGGCGCTGTACCTTGCCTGTGGTGTCGATCCCAAGAAGAGCACAGTATTCATTCAGTCACAGGTGCCGCAGCACACTCAACTGGGCTGGGTACTGAACTGTTACACCCAGATGGGGGAACTGAGCCGCATGACTCAGTTCAAGGACAAGTCGCAAAAGCACGCCAATAATATCAACGTCGGGTTGTTCGGTTATCCTGTGCTGATGGCGGCCGATATCCTGCTGTACCAGGCCAATGAGATCCCTGTCGGTCAGGATCAGAAACAGCATCTGGAATTGACCCGGGATATCGCCACCCGCTTCAATAACGCTTATGGTGACACCTTCACTGTGCCTGAGCCTTTTATCCCTGAGCTGGGTGCCAAGGTGATGTCGCTGCAGGATCCCACCAAGAAGATGTCCAAGTCAGATGACAACCGCAACAATGTCATCGGCCTGCTGGAAGATCCCAAGGCGGTGATGAAGAAGTTGAAAAAGGCGATGACCGACAGTGACGAGCCACCTGTGGTGCGTTTCGATATAGACAACAAGCCAGGGGTGTCCAATCTGCTGAGCCTGATGTCCGGGGTGACAGGCCAGAGCATAGCCGAACTGGAAGCCGAGTTTGAAGGCAAGATGTACGGCCATTTGAAAGTGGCTGCCGGTGAAGCCGTGGTTGGTATGTTGGAGCCACTGCAACAACGCTTCCGTGAGTTCCGCGAAGACAGAGCCTTCCTGGAGTCTGTGATGAAGCAGGGCGCCGAAAAGGCCCAGGCCCGCGCCGAAGTCACAGTGAAGAAAGTCTATGAGAAGATAGGTTTGCTGGTGTAATTCCGCCAATCTTGAGAGCCGACCTACAAGGTCGGCTTTTTTGTGGCTGCGTTCGAGTTACTGCGGTTGCGGCTGGCTTGCCATCAACATCAGCCAATCGGCAAAGGCCGCAATGGCCGGCTCTTTGAGGCGCCGCTCTTTACAGCAAAAAGTGAATTCAAACCCTGTGTGCACGTCCGGCAGTTCAGCTTCTATCAAACGGCCGCTGGCAATATCATCCTCCACCATAAAGTCTGACGCCAGTGCTATGCCTTGACCGGCAATAGCCGCTTCTATGGCCATCAACACATGGCTGAAAATATGCTGCCTGTGATTGGGGGTCAGAGTTACGGCGTTGGCCTCGGCCCAGCGGTTCCAGTCCAGTCCCAGTGGGCCTTCATCCACGGTCAACAGTGGATACTGCTGCAGACTCTGAATCGTTATTTGTCCGGCTCTGGGCGGTAACTGTGGGCTACAAACCGGAATAAGCCGTTCCTTGTGCAGCACAGTCTGCCAGTATCCCCGTCGTTTGAGACCTCCGCTGATAAAGAGATCGGCTACACTGTCGCTGAGCTCGGGATCTTGGGCCACCATCTCCAGCCTTATCTGTACCTCGGGGTGACGGCGGCGAAAGTCGCTGAGTCTGGGGATCAACCATTTAACCGCAAAAGAGCTGTAAACCGCCAGTTTCAGCTCACGATTGGGCTCGCCGAACAAACGGCCAAGGTCAGCCAGTTCGTTGAATATTCGCTCCAGTTCTTCGTAGAGGATCTCCCCCTTGGGTGACAGTTTAAGGCTGCGCCCCTGACGCAGAAACAGAGGCTCGTCAAAGTGTTCCTCTAACAACCTGACCTGGTGGGATACGGCGCTCTGGGTGATACAAAGCTCTTCGGCAGCGCGGGAAAAATGGCTCTGGCGTGCTGCCGCTTCGAACACCTGCAGCGCTCTCAAAGGGGGAAGTTTTCGCATTGGCGACTCTGTTTTGATATTTAGTATGAATTTAATTCATTTATAGGTAAAAAACATCATTTCAATTTGGTTTTTAACCCGGATATGATGCCGCCGATTGAGAGTCGTTCAGGGTAACCAAGATGCAGAGAACCGTAGCTATCGGTTTGATTTTATTGACCGTAGGAAATCTCTTCAGTGCATTTTATGATGTGTCGGTCAAATGGTTGCCGGATGATGCCAATGCGGCGACCTTTCTGCTGGTGCGCCAGGTAACGGCGGTACTTATGTTGCTGCCTTTATGGATCAAGGCCGGTCGCCCGGGCACCTCTCATTTTAAGCTCCACCTTTGGCGTGCCAACACAGGAGCTGTTGGCGCGCTCTTTTTGATTATTGGCCTGATGGCGCTGCCCTTGGCGACTGTCAGCTCGCTATTCTATTCGGCGCCATTGATGATAATGGTGCTCGGCGCCGTATTTTTGAAGGAAAAGATCACGCCGTTGCAGTGGGGTATTGCCGCGCTGGGATTTGTCGGTATCTTGTTGATCCTAAAACCCAGTGAGCTGGAACTTGCCGGTATCGCTGTGTTGGTTTCGGCCTTTACCTTCTCCTTGAACCAGATGAGTCTGCGAAAGCTGCCCAGTACTGAGGCCGCCAGCCTGACTTTGCTCTGTTACAACCTGCTGAGTCTACCGCTGACTCTGTTGGTGGCGCTGTCGCAGCAATTGGCCGGGCTCAGTTGGCAACTACTTGGGGTGGCGCTGTTATCCAATGCTTTCCTGCTGGCGTATCACTGGTTCTGTGTTCTGGCTTATCGCAGGGCCAAGGCCAGTGAAATTGCCGTGGCTGAATATAGTGGACTGATCTTTATCGTCTTCCTGGGTTGGCTGCTGTTCGATGAGTGGCTGGATACCCTGAGTTGGGTTGGGGCCGCATTGGTGGTGCTGCCAACCTTGTGCCTGCCTGCCATTGCCAAGCTGATGAAAACCCGTGAACTGAAAGCACAAGAGCCGGTATAACCGGCTCTTGTTTGCATAGACGAGGGATTTGGCTGTTAAGGGGTGACGTAGTCGAACACCTTGATCACCTTACGTACCCCCGCGGTATTGCGGGCAATTTCCACTGCCAGATCGGCTTGCTCGCGCTCGACCAAACCCAGCAGAAAGACTTCACCGTTCTCAGTGATCACCTTGATCTTGGTGACATCCAGATTCTTGTCGTTGAGCATCCGTCCCTTGACCTTGGTGGTGATCCAGGTGTCGTTGCTGCGGGTGGTAAAGGATGTCGGGTTACCAATACGGATCTGGTTGTGGATCTTGCCACCCAGTTGCAGCTCTTTGACCAGCCGAATCGCCTTGTCTCTAAGCATGGAGTTGGGCGCCTGACCTATCATCAGTACATTGCCGTTCATACTGACGCCGGTGATATTGGTCTGATTCTTCAGATCCTCCTCCGCGCCCAGTACGCTGGAGATACTAAAATCGGCATTGGTATCATCCAACTGGGTTTTGAGCGAGCGCTCATCGTTGACTACCATGGCGCCGCCGACTGCACCCACCATTACGGCTCCGGCACAGCCGGTCAAACTGGTAAGCAGTAGACACAGGGGCAGCAGACGTCTCATTGATGCTCGTCCTGCGGGAACAGGGTACGGTCAATGTTGTCACACAGGCAGTGGATAACCAGCAGGTGCACTTCCTGAATGCGCGCAGTGACATTGGAAGGAACGCGGATCTCCACATCATTGGTGCTCAGCAATCCGGCCATGGCTCCGCCATCTTTACCCGTGAGCGCCACTATGGTCATATCCCGGCTCAGTGCAGCTTCCATCGCCTTGATAACGTTGCCTGAATTGCCGCTGGTGGAAATGGCCAGCAGTATGTCACCGGGTTGGCCCAGTGCCAGGATCTGCTTGGAAAACACTTCGTCATAGCTGTAATCGTTGGCGATGGCCGTCAGAGTTGAGGTGTCTGTTGTCAGAGCTATGGCCGGCAGCGGTGGACGCTCCACTTCGTAGCGGTTCAGCAGCTCGGCGGAAAAGTGTTGGGCATCACCGGCACTGCCGCCATTACCGCAGGCAAGGATCTTATTGCCACCCAACAGACATTGCACCATCATTTCTGCGGCCTTGGAGATGGACTCAGGCAGCGCCTCTGCGGCGTCAATCTTGGTCTGAATCGACTCGGTGAAGCTGTCTTTGATACGTTCTAACATGGATAAGTCCTTCACTATCAAGTGTTGCTATCATGCCATAGGCCGGTGGCTTTTTTCAGGCATAAAAGTGTAAATTTGTTTCGGGTTAAGCGTTTACTAAAAAGCGTCTTGCAGCCATTTCACCTTGCCGCCATCAATGGCCAGTAGATCGAAGCGACAGGGAGCATTGATCCTGTGTTGCTGCAGATACTGACTGGCGGCCTTGCGAAGCCTGGCAATTTGGGCCTGGCTCAATGACTGCAAAGCGCCACCGAATCGGCTGGGTGAGCGGTATTTTACCTCAACAAACACCCATTGGCTGCCCTGTTTCATCACCAAGTCCAGTTCGCCGAAACTGTAGCGCACATTCTGTTCGACAAAGGTCAGGCCCTGTTGTTCCAGATAACGGCGGGCCAGACGCTCGCCTTCCTGTCCAAGATCCATATGCCGGCTTACAGTGGCCGTAAAACGCCACGTTGGTATTTGGCCCAACTGAGTTGACGATCAATCACCCCATCCGGGCTCACCGTCAACTGGCCGCTGCGGCCATTGTACTGATATCCGGGGAAGGCATGCATCTGAGCCAGACGATTGACCAGCTGCAGGGCATCATAGCCCATCACATACAGGCGTTTTTGGGCGTTGCCCCAGGTGGGCCACAACTTGTTGACCACCTCGGTTTCTTCACTGGGCTGCAGTAACCAGGGGATATCACTGATGGTGATATTGTTCAGTTCAATCGCGGTTTGCTTGGCATTGTCTTCCTGACGGGCGCGGCTGCTGGTATACAGTGGCACCTGCTCGGCAAAGACACTGAAATTGACATCGATAAAGGGTTTAAGCAGCGGCAAGTCCTGAATGCCGGAGATCATATAGATGGCATCGATATCGGTACGGGAGCGGAAGTCGGCCTTCACCTTGCTGCCGAGCAGTGCCTTGATGGCCTGGATCCGCGCCTTGCTGTCCGTTACGCCGAGGGCGCTTTCCACGGTTTCGCGCATCTTGTCGCCGTTGTCATAGAAGTGGACTTCGGCATCACTGTCGGTCAGTTCCATCCAGGTTTGTTTAAAGCTCTGGGCCATACGTTGCCCCACTGCATCATTGCTGGCAAGCAGCAGTGGCACTTGTATGCCATCCTGATACATGCGTCTGGCAGCATCGCTCGCTTCCTGAGTGGGAGACAGGGCAAAGTAGTACTTATTCTGTTGCGGCGCCAGCTTATCTATTTGGTTGAGAAACAGTTGTGGCGGCGTGTTTGCCCCGGCAGCTTGCTGGGCCGCCATCACCTGTTCCACTTCGTTTTGCAGCAGTGGGCCAATCACAAATTCGGCGCCGCTCTGCAGCGCTTGCTGATAGGCCTTATCGGCACCTTGGGCCGTGTCGAAGAAGTTAAGGCTGACATTGCTGTCCGGTTCACTCAGATAACTGGCCAGTATGCCCTGACGCACTGTATTGGCGACCCCGGCTCTTGGGCCCGAAAGTGGCAGCAGCACGGCGATATTGCTCGGTCTGTAAGGCTTGGCGCTGAGCGCCAGTTGCAGATCCGAAGGCAACTGCACCGCGGCGGGATGATAAGGATTACGTTTCTGCCAATCACTCAACTGGCGGATCAGGCTTGAGGGATCCACCGCGTAGTGCTTGGCCAGATAAGCCAGCTGTAGCCAACCAGTAAATACGGCATCGCTCTCTTGAGCGGCAAAGCTCTGCAGGGTTTCTTCCTGCAGTGGCTTGAGCAATTGCCAGATCTGGTCGTTAACCTCGCCGGTTGCCTTTACCGGCAGATACTGACTGAGCTGACTCAGCTCACGCACTTGCTCCACGGGTTGCTGGTTGGCAGCAAACAGCCGGGCACGGGCCTGGTGATAACTGGCCCATTGCCAATCGGGTAGTTGCCAATTACCGGGATAATTCAAGGTGTTCAGCGCTTCGGCACTCTTGCCGGTCAGCTCTTGCAGGCGGGCGCTGAGAAAGCGGTGCTCGGCCTGGATTTCATCCACCGGGCTCAGCCCGGCCTGCATTGAACGCAGAATATCTGCAGCGGCATCTGTATCCCCTTGCTTGAGGTAAGCATTGGCGGCCAACAGCAGATAACGCTCGCGGTTTTCCTTGTTGGGCGCCTTGGCGGCAAATGCCAAATACTCGGCCGGGGCTTGCGGGGCGCTGACCAGAGAAACGACGGCCAGCTGTTCTTTGTCTGCCGATGGTGTGCTGCCACAGCCCCACAGGCTGGCAAGCAGAATCGCAGCAGAAATGTATTTAACTCTATTCAGGCTTTTTAACACAGGGCTTCACTCTGGTAAGATGCTGGCTCTAGTTTAACCTTCAATTGTGCCTGACGAAAGTCTCGGCACTTTCATCTCCGAGGTAGTTATGGACCTGTCGGTCGCGCTGTATATAGTTCCCACTCCCATAGGCAATCTGGGGGACTTGAGCCCCAGGGCTCTGGAAGTACTGAATCGGGTGGCGTTGATCGCCTGTGAAGACACTCGCCACAGCGGTAAATTGCTGAGTCACTTCGGCATAGACACCCGCACGACAGCGCTACATGACCACAATGAACGTGCCCGGGCGCAGTGGATTGTCGAACGCCTCGGCGAAGGTGAATCCATAGCGCTGATCAGCGATGCCGGCACGCCGCTGATTTCCGATCCCGGCTATCACCTGGTATCCCATGTGCGCGCCGCCGGTTATCCGGTGATCCCGCTGCCCGGCCCTTGCGCCGCCATTGCCGCGCTGTCGGCATCTGGCTTGCCCTCGGATCGTTTTTCGTTTGAAGGCTTTTTGCCGGCCAAAGACAAAGGGCGCCAGGATAAACTGCTGGCACTGAGAGAAGACCCGCGCACCCTGATTTTCTATGAGTCTCCCCACAGAATTCTGCCCAGCCTCAAGTCGCTGGTGGAGGTCCTGGGGCCGGATAGGCAGATGGTGATGGCGCGGGAACTGACCAAGACCTTTGAAACCTTCCTCTGCGGCACCACGGCCGAAGTGCTGGCGCAGGTAGAAGCCGATGCCAACCAGCAGCGCGGTGAAATCGTGCTTATGCTGCACGGTTTTGTCAGTGAAGAAGCCGACGAAACGCCCGCCGCGGCGCTGGATACCCTCAAACTACTCTGTGATGAATTACCGCTGAAGAAGGCGGCCGCCATTGCGGCACAGATCCATGGGTTGAAGAAAAACGCTCTCTATAAAAAAGGGCTGGAGCTGGGCTGGTAAGGAAATGCCTTGGTGTGAAGCCCGCTATGGGCTATAATCCGCGCCGAGTTGGCCGGGCAGTCGCTGCGTTCGCAAGAACGGGGAGGAAAGTCCGGGCTCCATAGAGCAGGGTGCCAGATAACGTCTGGGCGGCGTGAGCCGACGACCAGTGCAACAGAGAGTAGACCGCCTGCCTTCGGGCCGGTAAGGGTGAAAGGGTGCGGTAAGAGCGCACCGCGCGGCTGGTAACAGTTCGCGGCACGGTAAACTCCACCCGGAGCAAGATCAAATAGGGTTCCACTATTCTTCGGAATTAATGCGTGGCTCGCGTTGGAACCGGGTAGATTGCTTGAGCCTGTGAGCGATTGCAGGCCTAGAGGAATGACTGCCGCTCCTTCGGGAGAACAGGACCCGGCTTATAGGCCAACTCACCAAATAAAACGAGGCCGCCCGTGTTATCACGGGCGGCCTTTTGCTTTTCTACTCGAGTGGAGTGTTCATGGCTTGGGCTTGCTCAGGTTGCCTGATCTGCCCCGATAGTTTTGGACACCACGCTAAGCGAGTAAAATCGTTTAACGAGGTGAACAATGACATCAAAGACCAAACGACAAACCTATA
>NZ_JBKORL010000055.1:0-1057 GCF_047314525.1 Shewanella sp. BJSY2023SW007
CGAACTTTGTCCGACCTCCACCGTGTCTGAAATTCGACTTTTGCGCTCATTTCAATAACTGAATGGCCCTCAAAAGGCTTGAAAGATGATTTTCTGCCAGTGAAAACATCAGTTTTTCTGTGAACCAGGCAACTAGAGTCTTCACTCAGCTAATAATGGGTGTCTTTGTTATTTGTAATTTTCTGCCAGTGAAAACATCAGTTTTTCTGTGAACCAGGCAACTAGAGTCTTCACTCAGCTAATAATGGGTGTCTTTGCTATTGACCATACCAGTAAACACAAAACCCAGCGAGGGGATGAAAAATGCCAAGCGTTGGGAATCTGCCTTAAACGCCTTGTTAGGTTTGTATCCAAGAACTCTGCATAAGCCTATTGTACGGGATTTCATATGTATCAAAATAATAAGCAATAATAGACTGATCACCGCCCTGCTTTCGATACAGCTCAATATATTGAAATAGACCTTTTGCAGCATTATGTGCCTGTAACCAAATATCTCGATCTTGGAATAGTACGCCATTGGGTTGCTTGCGAAACTTTAAGCTTTCCCTCAATTCTGATAAATGATGCTCCCAGTCTATGGAATCACTTTCTAGCAATGTTCGCAAAGGCAATTCTGTTAAATCATCAAAAGCGCCAATATCATGTCCCCAAACCCATGGAGACTCACAGGTAACGACCATTTCATATGAATTTTTCAGATCTTGTTCATATGAGCGGATTGTAAGTAAGATCTCTGAGTTTACTTGCTGTCGTTTGAGAAACTTTAGATTCTCTAGACCAGCTAAAAACGCTAAAAATGCGAATAATGGCCCAAGAACACCACCTACATAACTACCAAAGCTTCCCCAGTCGCCTTGATCATTAGAAAGTCCGGAATGAAACTGAATGAAAAACACACCTAAAGTTGCCACTGTAACGAAAATAGCCCCAATCAGAATGATATTTTCACGCTTAAAGTACTCCCGAATTCAGATAATAAGTGCACCACTCATGGTTAAACGGTGAGGAGAGATCAACTGCCTGTTGGTGATACTCTGTAGTCGCCAAACAAACA